>JACENB010000130.1 GCA_013867245.1 Nitrosopumilaceae archaeon | reverse complement strand
CACAATTTCTTGGAATGAGATTTGTATACTTAGAAGCAGGATCAGGTGCAAAATCTAGCGTAACTCCAGAAATGGTAAAAACTGTCAGACATACATTTAATGGATTTCTAATTGTTGGTGGTGGTATCAAAGATGTTGAAACTGCTGAAAGTCTTGTTAAAGCAGGAGCAGATGCCTTAGTCATTGGAACTTTCCTTGAAAAAGGAGGAAGTCTAACAAAATTAGAAGAAATAGCAAAAGCAATTCAAAGTAGCAAATAATACTATACTATTATGTCAGAAAATGACGCAATTTCTCGTATTCGTGGTATTGAAATGCCAGATTATTATTTAGATTATTATTCAAATCTCTCAACGGAGACATATTCTATATTTGAGCATGCAGCAGCAGCAAAATCAACTTTAGTTGATTCTTCAGGCATAATTGAGCCTAAAATCGCATTTGATTTGGCAGATCGAGTTGCAAAAATGCACGAAATTGATATTGCTGAACCCTTAAGAGAAATTTTAAAAATTAATGGAAAAGAACTTTCTGCATTAATTTTAGCAAAAGACATTGCTTTAGGAAAATATTCACTACCTGATGCTTCTATAGAAGAAAAACTGGATCTTGCAGTTCGTGTAGGATTAGCAATAATTACAGAAGGTGTGACAATTGCTCCATTACAAGGAATTAGTGAAGTAAAAATTAAAAAAAATAAAGATGGAACAGATTATCTTTCAGTTTCAATTGCAGGACCTATGCGTTCTGCAGGAGGTACTGAATCTGCAGTTACTTTGTTAATTGCAGATCATGTTAGAAAAATTGCAGGTTTATCAAAATTTCAGGCAAATTCCTTTGATGATGAAACAGGTAGGTTTGTTGAGGAACTAAGAATTTATGAAAGAGAAGCCAGCAGCTTTCAATTTCATATTTTGGATGAGGATATTGAACATGTAATTTCAAATCTTCCAGTTGAATTAGCTGGAGTAGATACTGATCCATATGAAGTTGTAAATCATAAAGGAATGACTCGAATCCAAACTGATAGGGTTAGAGGAGGAGCTTTACGTGTTCTTAATGACGGTTTGATTGGAAGATCAAAAAAATTACTCAAAAGAATTGAAATGTACAATCTAGATGGTTGGGAATGGCTTGGTGACCTTAAAGGTGCAGTTCAAACAGGTGATAATCAAGAAGATGCTGCAGCAAAAAGAATGCGTGAAGTAATTACGGGAAGATCTGTATTATCTATGCCTAACAAATTAGGCGGATTTAGGCTTAGATATGGAAGAGCATGTAATACTGGGTTTGCAGCAGTAGGATTTCATCCTGTTGTTGCTGAAATCTTAGATCATACTATAGCAGTTGGAACACAAGTCAAATGTGATCTTCCTGGAAAAGGTGCAACTGTAGCATTTGTTGATAGTATTGAAACACCAATAGTCCGTCTTCTTAATGGAGATGTTGTTAAAATTAGAGATGTTAAACATGGGATAGAAATTAAAAATAAAATAGAAAAAATTCTCCACCTTGGAGATATCTTAATCACATTTGGAGATTTTCTTGAAAACAATGCTCAACTTATTCCTTCAGGATATGTTGAAGAAATTTGGATAGAAGAACTAAAACAAATAATTTCAATATCTGAGACTAAAAATCAATACCTAGAACAATTTTTGATTAAATTACCCTCAGTTGATGAAGCATTAAAAATTTCAATTGATTACAAATTTTCATTACATCCACACTACCTCTATTATTGGGATAAAATTTCTTTGGAAGAATTACATGAACTTTTACAACCAAAAAACTTCAATGAAAAAAAAATTGA
>JACENB010000046.1 GCA_013867245.1 Nitrosopumilaceae archaeon | reverse complement strand
TTTTACCAAAATCTACCCCAATCTTTACCATCAAGTCTGGATAATCATATTGGTTTAAGATAGGATTGATTCCTTTTTGAATAACAGAAATCATGGATTTTGCACAATTTACTGCATTGTCAGATGCAAGTAATCCGTTGTTTTGTGCATCAAAGTATCCGATTACTGCATCGCCAACAAATTTTAAGACATAACCTTCGAATTGCCGAATCACTGCTGCCATCTCTTGTGCAAATGAACTAATTATGATTGCAATTTTCTCTTCAGGCATCTCTAATGCCATAGTGGTTGAACCAACCAAATCAACATAAAGTACAACTAAATCCAATTTTGAGAATACATTTTTTCTCAAATATTGATCAGATTCATCAACAATTCCAGAATATTGATATCCTTTCTTTAATGCCCCCCATACTCGTTTTTGGGTTTCTAAAATCATCGATTCAGAATCAAGTGTTTTTTCTGATGTCGAACTAAGTAGCATATCTACAACTTTGTCTTGACTAAATTCAGATTCTTTTTCTACATTACTATCAATCATGCCTTTCTCCTATTCTAAAGGAAATTCATGCCCACACTGCGCACATTTTCCTCTTTTACCCCTATACCCATCATGGTAATATTCTTCAATTTCACCATCACAGTCATTACAGGCAAAACCTGAATTTTCCATGCCTATAATGGCTCAATTACATATTTAGATATTGATAAAAGGTTTAAGGCGAGCAATAATTTGCTAAATCTTGTGCGTTTAGGAACAAGATCTCCAAATGAGTTTATGCAACTATTGAATGAAAAAAATGATCTTATCCAAGAATCATTTCTATCCAAAATTTCAGACATGACAAAAATGATTGATGTCAAAGTTATGTTGGGAGATGCAACCGTTTCTCAACAAAAAACATTTGACCCAAAAATAGTAATGGATTTTTTTCAGAACATTAGTAAAAATCTAAAAGATTGGTCTATTCAAGATGTAACAATATCCAACAACGAAGATCTTAGAAGAATTTTCTTAAAATTTGAAATTATGGAAGGTAATTATTTAATTTCAGGACATGTTTCGATTCAATTCCATGTCTTGTTGTATTACAAACCTGACCAAAGAGTAATTGATTGTCAAAAAGAACTCTCTGAAATTATCGATACGACAAAAAACAAAGAAGAGGAACTATCAAACAACAGTGATCAATATGTTTTAGACAAATTAAAAGAAATGGGGTACAAGGATTTCGATCATCAAAAACTCTTTGAAGTATTTTATGAAAATGATGAATTTAGAGAAAAAGTTTTTGCAGAAATTGAAGAACAGTCAGGAGTAGATTTTCAAAAATTATCAGAAAAAAAAACACAACTGTTTAACGAATTAGATTCTCTACTAGTTGAAACATACCAAATCACTCCAGCACTAATTGATGATTCAAAACTTGTAACGGGTGAAGAGGGGAGTTTATGTACATTTGATTTGGAATTTGTGAAAAATAACACTAGAGAAGGATTGTTCGATCCTAGAAAAATGTCTGAATCTGCAAAAGAGGGCATAGTTAAACGATTAGATGAATTTGCAAGTATAATTAACTAAAGACCAAGGAACCAGAAAAAGAGATAATTCTCAAATGGGGAAATTCTGATTCCTTGATATGATTTAAAATCAATTTGTTGGCTATTTAGCCATTCCTTGAAATTTACGCATAAAATTTGACTAAAAAAATAATTTTTGTATAGAAGAAGTCAAATACATCGTTTTCTTAGCAACATTTCCAATGAATCCATCTTATGAAGAGGTAGTAAAAGCAAACTCTATGCGAGGAAATGAAATAAAGAAAACTCCTTTAATTCATTCACCTACATTTAGTGAGCTTACAAAATCTGATGTCTATCTTAAAGCAGAATTCAGACAAAAGACTGGTTCATTTAAAATTCGCGGAGCTTATTACAAAATTAAATCGTTATCAAATGAAGAAAAGAAAAATGGTGTAGTTGCAGCATCTGCAGGGAATCATGCACAAGGTGTTGCATTGGCATCAGCCCTAGAAGAAATTCCTTGCACCATCGTAATGCCAAAAAATGCATCTCCTGCGAAAGTTGCTGCGACAAAAGGATATGGTGCAAATGTTGTCTTGGAAGGTGTAAACTATGATGAATCATCTGCCAAAGCAAAGGAGATTGCAAGAGAGACGGGTGCTACCATGATACATGCATTTGATGATCCTCAAATTATTGCAGCACAAGGAGTCATGGGTTTAGAAATACTTGAGGATTTACCAGATGTTGAAGAAGTCTATCTTCCAATAGGGGGTGGGGGATTAGCAGCAGGTACACTAATTGCAATAAAAGAAAAAAATCCAAACATCAGAGTTATTGGTGTACAATCAAGATCATTCCCATCAATGTACGAATCAGTTAAAGAAGGAGCAATCACTGCAAGTGGCGGTGCGAGGACAATCGCAGATGGAATATCTGTAAAAGTTCCAGGACAATTAACATTTAGTGTAATCAATGAATTGATAGATGAAATTGTTCTAGTTGACGATACTGAGATCACAAAAGCTATGTTTTTGCTAATGGAAAGAATGAAGTTTGTTGTAGAGCCAGCTGGTGCGGTCAGTTTAGCTTACCTGATTTCAAAAAAACCGGCTCCTGGAAAAAAAGTTGTTGCAGTATTGGCTGGCGGAAATGTTGACATGTATTTGCTAGGTCAGATAGTAGACAAAGGTCTAGTTGCCATGGGCAGATTACTCAAATTATCAATATTGCTACCTGACAGACCGGGGGCTTTCAAAGACATTGTTGATGAAATCACTCTTGCCAATGCAAATATTGTAGAAGTTGTACATGATAGATTAAGTTCAAATGTTAATGCAGGTTCTGCTGCGGTTACTATGAATTTAGAAACCCAAGGAAAAGAACAGGCAGATGCATTAATTGAAGCATTACGTAAGAAAGATGTTCAATTCACATTGTTGACATAATTATTTGAATTTCTTTTTAGCAAAAGAAGACAATCCTTGTTTCTTCATCATCTCGGATTCTTTAACAACTGATTTATGTTGATCAGACTTGTGCTGTTTTAACTTCTTTTTGAGTTCTGGAAATTTGTTTGCCAAAATTTTCATTGCGTAAATTCCGGCATTACCTGCTTTGTTTACTCCAACTGCAACCACAGGGGAACCTGATGGCATTTCAGTAATGGATAACAATGAATCCAATCCTCCAAACGCTGAAAATTTTTCAGTGTCTGTTTTTTTGTGATGTTTGTCATTATAGACCAAAATTGGTACTCCGATAACAGGAATTACAGTGTGAGATGCAATCATACCTGGAAGATGTGCAGCCCCTCCGGCACCTGCAATGATTATGTCAAAACCCATTTTTTCTGCGTGTTGCGCATATTCTGTCAATCTAGCTGGTGTTCTGTGTGCAGAAATAATCTGATCTTCATGTTTTACTTTAAACTCATCAAGAATTTCTGCAGCTCCTTTCATAATTCTAGAATCTGAACTAGATCCCATTATGATTCCAACAAGAGGTTTTTTTGAATATGACACGATATTAGAAAAAACTTGTTAGTAATTAATGATAACGATTTAGTTTTTTCAAGAATATACAACATTAGCTATTTTTATTCCAAAGATATTGAGCATAATATGGCCAAAATTCTAGGGATCATAGGAGGAGGACAACTTGGTATGATGATTGCAGAAGCTGCCAAAAAGATGCCTGAAAATGTTTCAAAAATCATAGTACTAGATCCTACTGAAAATTGTCCGGCCGCACAAGTCGGAGCAGAGCAAATTGTTGCCGATTTTAAAAATAAAGATGCTATAATTGAACTCTCAGAAAAATCAGACATCATAACATATGAAATTGAATCTGGAGACAGTGAAGTTTTAAAATCAGTTGAAAAAAATGCAGAAATTAATCCATCTCCTGAGACATTACATACAATTCAAGATAAATTTTTACAAAAAACTTTTCTTAAAGAACACAATATTCCTGTTCCAGAATTCATAAAGATTTCAAACATTAATGATGTCAAAGAAGGATTGAAAAAATTTGGTTATCCGGCATTACTCAAGGCAAGACGGGATGCATATGATGGTAGAGGAAACTTTAAGGTTGATTCCGAAGACATGGTCCAAACAGCATATGATTATTTCAAAGGTCAAAAATTAATGTTAGAAAAATTTGTACCCTTCAAAATGGAAGTATCTGTAATTGCTGCTAGAAATACTAAGGGTGAAATCAAAACATTTCCGCTTGTAGAGAATATTCATGAAGAAAATATTTTGCGTGAAACAATTGCTCCTGCCAGAGTTTCTGAAGAAATAACAAAAAATGCTGAGAAAATTGCAAGTCAAACTATGAATGTACTAAAAGGTGCAGGTGTGTTTGGAATTGAGATGTTTGTCACTCAAGATGATCAGATTGTAATTAATGAAATAGCTCCAAGAGTTCACAATTCGGGACATCATACTTTGGAATCTAGTGAAACGTCTCAGTTTGAACAGCATTTACGTGCAATTTTGGGATTAGAACTTGGCAGTACCAAACTTTTACGTCCCACAATAATGTACAACATTTTGGGAACAAAAACATTTGAAGGTGAATACAAGCCATTAGAAATTCCTGATGAGAACTTATTTCTTAAAATGTATGGAAAAAAGATTTCAAAACCAATGAGGAAATTAGGTCATTTCAACCTCATTTCGACAAATAATGAATCAGTAGAGGATTTGTTAAAGAAACTAGATTCCATAAAACCTAGGGCAGTAGTTCAATCTGTATGATTAGGTTTAATAATTGTGAGGGGAAAAAATCATCATGGCACTAACTGCAGCATTAGTTATAACAGGAATTGCAATAGGTTTGCTTCTAATTTATGCTGCAGATGTAGCTGTTGCAATGTCTTCAGATGGCGATTATGGATTTTTACCACTTGATCATATGCAAAGAGGCATAGGTCTAGGAGCACCTGCATTAATTTTACCAATTATAGCATTCTTCATATCACTAAAAGAGCCATCCAAAGGATTAGGTGTAATGATCATAATTACAGGTATTTTGATCATTATTGGAGGAATTGCAATTATGGTCAACCCATCACCATCATCTGAAACTTCAGAAAGAGATCCAATGGCATCTATGGCTATGATGCTTATTCCAGCTGTAATTCAACTTGCATTGGGTGGAATCAAAATAGCAAAATCAAAATAAGATCATCATGCCAATTTGTGCAAAATGCAGTAATGATGTAAAAAAAGTCTATGACTGTGATCATACAAATTTTGAAGAATACTGTGTCGAGTGCTATACTGAATTACACTACTACATGACAGAAAGTGAAAATAATGCTAACTGAACGTGAAATAGCCATCTATGCTCTAGGAAAAACGGAAGGGGTTCATTCTATAGCAGAGACTTTGGGTAAGGGTCTTGATGATGAGAAATACATAGAATCTTGGAATAAAACTATGAAGTTGTTGGGGATTGAACTCCCTCTAAAGGAATTAGAGAAAATTTACAAGGAATTTGCAGAAAAGATGGAACAAATAGTTGATGATTCAGAATTAAAAAATAAAGATAGTGTTGGTATGAAAACCAAAGAACCAAAATAGAAAATTTTGATATACTCTAAAAATTAGACAAAATTAATGAAAGCAATCATTCTGGCTGGAGGTCGAGGAAAAAGACTAAAACCAGTAACAGATTATGTTCCAAAACCTCTTGTTCCAATAAAGAACATACCCATTATTGAATGGCAAATTAGATATCTTAAAAAATTTGGAATCAAAGAGATCATCATTTGTACAGGATACAAAACAGAAATGATTGAAAATCATTTGAACATGAAAGATATTGGAATAAAAATAAAATTCTCGATTGAAAAAACACCATTAGGTACTGGTGGGGCAATTAAAAAAGCAGGAAAAATGATTAATGAAAAATCATTTTTTGTTTTGAACGGAGATACGATTACAGATATTGATTTAAAAAAATTACAAAAAAAGAAAAATGCAATTGCTGCTATTGAACTGAGAACAAAATATGGTATTTTGGAAACTGAGGATGATAAGATTTTAAATTTCAAAGAGAAAAAAGAAATTTCAGATACTTGGATGAATGCTGGAATATATCATTTAGAAAAAGCAGTTTTAAAAGAACTTCCAGATAGAGGCGATATTGAAAAAACAGTATTTCCTAAATATGCAAAAAAAGGAATTCTAAATACAATAAAATATAAAAATTCTAAATGGTATTCTGTAGATTCCTTCAAAGATATGGAGGAATGTGCATTGGAAATAGAGAAAATAATAAAATAGTTTTTTTGATTTATGCACCAGTTCTGTGCAATGTGACCATCATGTATGCAACCTCTTCCACAAATGGCTCATCTTTGCTCGCTGAAGCATATTTGGTGGCGTTATTCCAAAAATTGGATTCTTGATGGGTTTTTTCTGCAAATGTTTCTTGGCTCAATAGTTACTGATATACAGATTTTCCAATAATACGGCACCTCAATCAAAATTAACCCAATGCTAAAACAGAACACTAGAATATACAGTCAGTCACAGGTATTTCATGCGTATTGCATGCAGTTTAGGCTCAATGTTATCTGTAAATGAGGTTCTAAACTGTGCTGAAATGATATCTAAAACCCATACAGACACAATTTGGGTACCTGAAACATGGGGCATGGAGAATTTTTCAATGTTAAGTGCTGTGGCAGGTAAAACATCTACTCAAAAGTTAGGATCATCAATTATCAACATCTACTCACGCAGTCCTGCGACAATTGCCATGGGAGCAGTAACTGTAGATACCATATCAAAAGGCAGGGTGATTCTTGGTCTTGGAACTAGTAGTTTGCCCATTGTGGAGACTTTTCATGGATATAGTTTTGATAAACCCTTGCAAAGAATGAAAGAATATGTAGAAATTATCAAATTGATTTCTTCTGGAAAACCAATTACATATTCAGGGGAAATTTTTAATTTGAAGAATTTTACATTATTGATTAAACCACAAAGAGAATCAATTCCAATATACATTGCAGCAATAAATGAAAAAATGGTGAATCTGACATGGGATGTTGGAGATGGAGTGATTTTTTATCTTAGACCTAAAAACGAAATGAAAGAAACAATTCAAAAAATGCAATCAAAAAGAAAGATAGACGTAACATGTCAAATAATTACATGTATTTCAGAAAATTCTGAAGAAGCGATTACCCGTGCAAAAAAAACATTGGCGTTTTATGTATCTGTTGGTAAAATCTATAGGGAGTTTTTGGCAAAAAATGGGTTTGAAAAGGAAACATCAAATATTTTTGAAGAGTTTAAAAAAACGGGTTTTTCATCTAATTATGAATTAGTTACAAATTCAATGTTAAAAGAACTTGTAGTAGCTGGTACACCTGAGGAATCCAAAAAACAACTTGAGGAATTTAACCAAACAGGAATTGATTTACCAATATTACAATTCAATCCAGTGGGTGATGTCAGAACGTCATTTGGATTGCTACAAAAAACATTT
>JACENB010000082.1 GCA_013867245.1 Nitrosopumilaceae archaeon | reverse complement strand
AGATCTAGTTTTTCTATTTTCATACGCGGTTATAATGACCGGGTTTTGATTCATAAATAGATGCTTCTCTGAGCATTCTTCTAATGTAATTTCTTGCTTCTTCTTCTGTGAATTTTTCACTCTTTTCAAGTTCTCTAACAAATGCCTTTTCTTCAACAGGGATCTTGTTATCACCTTCTAGACCTTTGAGGACATCCATGAATAATTGCATCTTGGATACTTCACTTCTTGGCTTTCCTTGTAAAACTCCAAGGTCAACTTTTCCAGTATTGACATCAACACCTGCATCTTGAAGCATACTTTGAATTAGGAATATTGCGCGCTCAGCATCCTCCTCTTCAACCTTATCTTTCATGAGTAATCTTGCTCTAGCAGTAGAGAGCCTGATAATACCTTCAAGCTGTCTAGGAGTAACTGTGATCATTTCCTCAGATTCAACATTTCTCATTTGTAGATAGTAATCAAGAATTTTTTGTTCTGCCTCTTTTGTCAAGTCTGGAGAACCTCGTTTTGCATATGAAAGATATTTTGTGAGTAAATCAACATCAACTACAGATTTTTTATTAGTTCCTTGAGGAGTGTGTAATTCAATTATGTGTCTTGCAATTTGTTCATCTCGTTCTTTAGTTGGAATATCTCTAACTACAAAGATCAAGTCAAATCTTGTTAAGAGTGGAATTGGTAAATTGACATTTTCTGTAATATTTTTGAATGGATCATATTTTCCGTACATTGGGTTTGCTGCAGCTAAAATAGAGGTTCTTGCATTTAGTGTTGCAACGATACCACCTTTTGCAATACTTGCAGACTGTTGTTCCATAACTTCGTGTAATGCACTTCGATCTTCAGGTTTCATTTTATCAAATTCGTCTATACTTACAAGACCTTGATCACCAAGTACAACCGCACCGGCTTCTAACATCATAATTCCTGTCTTGTCTCTTACAACAGCTGCTGTAAGTCCTGCTGCAGTTGAACCTCTACCAGAAGTGTATAATCCACGTGGGGCAATTCTAGAACAAAACTTTAGCATCTCACTTTTTGCAGTACCGGGATCACCAACAAGAAATACGTTAATGTCACCTCTAATTTTACTACCATCACCTAATGGTCTTTGATTAGAACCTACAATGAGTAACAAAATTGCTTCTTTGATTAGAGATTGTCCTTGGATGTGAGGAGCAAATGAATCAATCAATCTTTGATAAACATCAGGACTAGCAGCTAGTGCTTTAATCATTTTTTCTTCTTCAGGAGAAATTTCTTCTCTTTCAATTTTTCTTGAAGTCTTTGAACCACGTCCACCCAAAAATTCAATGTTATTTCCTTCAATTCTTAGTCTATACAGTCCACTATGACCGCGAGTAACGCCAGTAACAGACTCTTGTTCTACTCTTACTACTCCTGTAAGCACAATTCTGTCTCCAGGTCTAGCATTATCTACCAAATCCTGCCTAACGGTCACGTCAATATAATGAGGTAGTTGTCCAGGAGGAAGATCTTCAGGAAGCTCTTGCAATCTCATTATCTGAAAATCGATGAATTTACTTGCTTCAGGTTTTAAATCAAAATCTCTTTGTTTACAATTTGGATTATCACAAACAACTGGAACCTTTACATCCATTCCTTTAATCTGAATTACTTTGGTTTGGTGTTCATCAGGACAAACAAAGATCAACTCTTTTGCAAGAGGTTTAACTTCAGAAGCTCTAACTACCATTCCCGAAACACTTGTGATAGTTCCAATGGTTTCGGCATTGATTTGTCTAAGACTACGCTCAGAAGGATAATTTACTAATCTAACACGAACTTCATCTTTAATTTTTTCAGCATAATCAGGAAATCTAGTTTGTAGTGCTTCTTTTATTGCTCTTGAAAATGCATCAAATATTCTATCAGGATTTTCTGAAAATATAGAGATGATTTCAGGTTCAATTATCAAGTCATTGTAATCAACGATAATGAATTTTGCATTCTTTGGCATCATCTCATCAATTTCTTGTACATACTTGTATTCACCATTAGTATCTTTGAATCTAGTCAAGAATTCTTTTACTTTGTCAGATAATGCAGAGTCAGTAAATGTACTGGTTTGGGCACTACTCATCTTGTTCACCTTTTATTTGATTTTCAAATTCTATACTATTTTCATAGATAGTTTTGTAGAAAACAACTTCTTCAACAGTTAGTTTGTTGTATAAATCAGAATTTAGTTTTATAGAATCAGCTAACTTTACTAGTTTTCCTCTTCTCATTCTAAATAATTCTAACATCATGCTTTCAACTTTATCAAAATCATCTCTGTTTAGTTCTTTCATTGATTCCTTTAGTTTAATGTAAAAGTGAGAATCAAGTGTGGAGATTTGATACTCTCCAACCATTTTTTCTTTTGATAATGCTTGTTTAAGTTCAGTAATCATATCAGGAGAGTCAAGAGTGCCTAAGTTATTGTCTGCTAAGATTTTGCCTACCCATTGAGGCATGTTGTTTACCTCACCTTGTTTTCCTTCAGCCTTGAAACCAGCCACATTGAATTTGTAGTCTTGGTTTACTGTAACTTTAGCGTCCTTTAGGCGGTATCCAATCGAATGTACTTTTTCTACTTTATCTATTTCCATTAGAGATCACTGATCATCTTTAAGATCCTCAAGTTTCGGATCGATCAATTCTTTTTACAATTTGGTGAGATCAATTGATCTAAATTAACTTGAGCCTGATCGCACATAAGTTTACGAGTAATTTTGATTTGAATAATGGGGAATGATACAATAACCAATTCGGATTTATTAGTGGGAATTGCTTCCATGTACTCATATGACTGCAACTGGAATGTGGGTGGAAAAATATCGACCAATGAAACTTTCGGAGGTAGTTAATCAAACAGAGATTATTGGTAGTCTTGAAGCTTTAATCAAAGACCCTACAGAAATGCCTCACCTGTTATTTTCTGGATCAGCTGGTGTTGGTAAAACAACAACTGCATTATGTATCTCAAGACAGATTTTAGGGGATTATGCTAAAGATTACACCTTAGAACTAAACGCATCTGATGAAAGGGGAATTGGAATGGTTAGAGAAAAAGTGAAAAAGTTTTCACGATATGCAGGTATGGCAGATGTTCCATTCAAAATTATTATTTTAGATGAAGCTGATGAAATGACTTCTGATGCTCAGACAGCACTTAGAAGAATCATAGAAGATACAGCAAAAATATGTCGATTTATCCTAATTGCAAATAATATCTCAAAAATTATTGATCCTATTCAGAGTAGATGTGCCACTTTCAAATTTACATCAGTTCCAGAAGAGGATGTCATAAAAAGACTAGAAGAGATTGCAAAAAAAGAGAAAGTAAAGGCAGACAAAAAGGGGCTAAAAGCAATTTATGAATATTCTGAAGGGGATTTGAGACATGCAATCAATCTCATGCAAGCTACTGCAAGTTTAGGTGCGATTTCTGAAGAAAATGTAAAGTCATCTGCAGGATTGACAAAGACTACAGATGTTGACGAAGTTCTAAAAATTGCATTATCTGGAAAAGTTCCAGAAGCCAGAGAAAAGATGATTGAGTTAATCAAAGTTTATGGAATGTCAGAATCAGATTTTTTGAAATATTTGAATTCTGCAGTATTCAAATCAAAACATGATAAATTATCAGATATTTTAGAAATTATTGCAAAATATGATTATAGAATTTTGGTTGGTTCAAATTCTGAAATCCAACTATCTGCAATGCTTGCAGAACTTGCAAAAGTAGAAAATTAAAACGCAGAGAGAGGGATTTGAACCCCCGTATGCTTGCGCACACAGGCTCTCAAGGCCCGCGCCCTACCGAGCTAGGCGACCTCTGCAAAAAATTATGGATAATAGACATTAAAATTTGTTGAGGATAAATGGAATTTGTAAAAATAAGAAAAAAGAAAAAATTTCTTTAATCGTGTGCGTGTGGGTTGTTAGAGCTTGATTCCATTTTTACATAAGTACCATCAGCTTTTTCGTGATACTCTAGGTAAGATGGTTCAATCAGGATTGCGTGTGTTGGACATGCTTCTTGGCAAGCCATACATTGTGTACAATCATGCTCTCTGATTGGCATTGATTTATCTGTGTAATCTAGACGTTCATCTTGTTCGGTTAAACCAGTTCCGTCAAAAGTTGCATCCAAGCATTGTGCTGCTGGAATATCTTTTTCAGTTCTATACCACTGGAAGGTTTGAACAGGACAGACACTCATACAAGAACCTGCGGCAACACAAGAGTCCCAGTCAACTGCTACAGTTGTACCGTGAATTCCAAGAGGAACTTGTTCTTCGCCTCTTGCTTCATATGCTGCTTTGACATCATCATTTGAAAATGCCTCACCATCAGTTCTGCCTTTACCCCAGATGAAGTGTTTATTTTCACCATCACTGTGGCTTGTCTTTCCAACGACTTCTAGATTTTCAACAAATTTCTCATCTATTGGCATGAAATATTTTATTTTAAAATATTATTTAAAGCTAGATAAAATTAGTCGTGACTAAACTAGAATAGATCGGTAAAAATCAACAAAAATAAAAATTCTAAAAATAATTTTAGAGTCTACAGAGTTTTTGCAGCATTCTCATGTTTTTCAACATTTGATTGATCTACTTTGATTGCTTGTGGAGGGCAAACAGAAACACATGCCATACACCAAATACAATCATGTTCTCTAATCGGATCTGCCTTGTCAGTCATGTCTTTTCTTTCATCTTTGACAGAACTTCCAGTTCCTTCAAAGGTTTGACCAACGACATCTTTTGCAGGAATGTCTTTTTCAGTTCTATACCACTGAAAAACTTGTACAGGACATGCTTCAATACATGCACCATCTGCAACACAAGAATCCCAATCAACTGCAACCATTGTTCCGCTTACACCAAGAGGAACTTGTTCTTCGCCTCTTGCTTCATATGCTGCTTTGACATCAGCATCTGAAAATGCTTCAGCGTCTGATCTACCAGGACCCCACATAATGTGAAAGTGTCCTTCTCCATCTGAGATTTTTCCTAATGGTTTTAGTCCTTCAGGGAAATTTTCTGCTATTGGCATGATGTGCTTTTCTTTCAGTTATTATTTAAAGCTAGACTAGATCAATTCCTTAATTCTAGTCACGAATAGTTCCCTTACGTTCATAACGCTGTAAGATCAATTTTGGGGATATGGATATAATCAAATTTGATGTGTATCGTGGCCCAAACATTGGAGTTTACATTAGTGTTAACGATAATACCGTTTTACTTCCAATGGGATTTGCAAAAACTAAAGCAGAAAAATTATCAAAATATCTTGGAGTAGATTACATTTACACATCAATTGCAAACACGAGATTAATTGGTGCATTGTGTGTAATGAACAACAATGGAATTTTGTTACCAAAAACCGCATTTCAAAATGAATACGATTTTCTCAAAAAAGAATTGAATTTAGAAATTGGTGTTCTAGATTCAAAACTAACTGCATTAGGAAATGTAATTTGTGCAAATGACAAAGGAGCTGTTGTATCACCATGGTTGTCAAAAGAAGACTGTCAAACCATTTCAGATGTATTAGGTGTTGAAACAATTCAGAAAAAAATTGCAGGATTCAATCAAACAGGGGTTGTTATGGTGGCAAATAATTCAGGTGCCGCAATTCATCCTGAAGCAGATGAGGAAGATATGAAGACATTTTCCAATTTACTAGGCGTAAAAATAGAGCAAAGTTCCATCAATAATGGAATTCCATATGTTTCATCAGGCATTCTGGCAAACAATAACTGTATTGTGGTAGGTTCACTTACAACAGGTCCAGAGATTATGATGTTAACTAGGGCTTTTCTAAATTAAGAACAGAATTAGGATCCTCAGTTAGTTTTTCAAGAGAAATAGTTCCTTCTTTTCCATCTCTCATATCATGTAACACGATATTTCCATTTTCAAGTTCCTGAGGACCTACAATAATTGAATATCTAGCATTTCCAGCATTGTCCATTTGTTTTTTCAAGTTACGTCCAGCAAGATCAATGTCAGCTGGAATATTGTTTAATCTTAATAGTGAGGTTATAGAGTGAGCAACTTTTTGCATATCTTCATTAATGTATACAACTGCAACTCTATTTTGTAAAACTTCAGGAACTATTTTTTGCTCTTCCATTGTGAGAATTATTCTTTCCACACCTCCTGCAACACCAGTAGCACCAATATCATCACGTCCAAATGCTTTTGTTAACGTATCATATCTTCCCCCACCAGCTAATGCACCAAGTTTTGAATTTTTGTCAAATACTTCAAAGACCATTCCGGAATAGTAATCCAATCCACGAACTATACCAAAGTTAATTCGAACGTTTGAAACTCCTCTATTTTCTAATGAATCAAACAGTTGTTTTAGTTCATCCCATGATTCAAGTTGTGTTGTATCAAAAGTTTTTTCAACTTCAGAAATTGTTCCCTTTACTTGAGAAAATTCCAGAATTTTTTCAAGTTTAGCAGTATCATATCCTTTTTTAGTAAATTCAGTTAAAATTTCATCTTTTGATTTTTTAGCAATCTTGTCAATTGCTCTTAGAATATCTGCCACTTTATCAGAATCAGTAGTTTCAAAAATTTTGTTGATATAGGATTCAACGAGATTACGGTGATTAATGTCAATTACAATATTCTTGAGTAATAGAGAATCAAACAGTCGGGATGTTAATTCAACGATTTCAGCCTCAGATTCTAAAGTTTTCTTGCCATAAACTTCGATATCCCATTGGTGAAAATATCGATATCTTCCTTTTTGAGGTTCGTCGTATCTAAAAACTCCACCAAATGCAGAAATTTTTGCTGGAAGTTTCATTGATTTTTGTGCAGTTGCATATCTAGTCAAACCCATAGTAAAATCAAATCGTAATGCAACCTCACGATCTCCTTTGTCTTTGAAATAATAGATTTCATCTCGTATAGCAGGACCAGATTTTGTTTCTAGTGTAGATAATGATTCTAAAACTGAAGGCTCCATAAACGAAAAACCATACAAGTTGGATAATTTTTTGAAATGACTTCGAATGTGTTCTATGTTTGAATTTTCTGTAGCCTCAAAGTCTTTCATTCCTCGTGGAAGTTCCATGATGATTATTTCATAAGGTGTTATGATTTAGATATTTCTTTATTGGAAAATCAGATAAATATCTCGAAAAATAACAAGAATTATGACAAAAAGCATTAGTTGTAAAGATGCAGGCAAAGACTGCGGCTGGTCAGCATCAGCTGATACTGAAGAAGACTTGATGGCAAAAGTTACAGAGCACGTATTAGCAGAACACAAAGAAATTGAACTTAATGCAGAAAGCATTTCAGGTATTAAGTCACTAATCAAAGAAAGTTAGTTTGCATAACTATACAAAACTAGGTAGTTTTCAATTTTTTAAAAAATGAACAATTGATTAGTAATTTCTTTTATGTAATTATTACATGTAAATTCATGTTATCACAAGAAGACAATGAATTCATTGAAAAATTAGCAAAGTGGGCTGAATTGATTGGAGTCAATTTAGATAGGGATTT
>JACENB010000020.1 GCA_013867245.1 Nitrosopumilaceae archaeon | reverse complement strand
CATCAGTATCAACTAATGAAAAAAATGCATCAAGCAATAGAGGATCAAGATGATGTGCATTAATTGAATCAAAATACTTGTATTCGTTTTGATACTTTTCTAATGCCTGATTAACAATTTCTGAGATATTCTTTCCCTCTAATTTTGCATCCTTACGAAGTGATTCTTCTAATTTTTCAGATAATCTTACACTAATAGTCATAATACTTTGAATAATCCGGGTTTATTTAATAAATTTGACAACAAAACCTTTAGTTATCATGGAGAAATAGTATGAAAATGAGTAAATTTTCCCAAGAAATTGAAGTTAGTGGACATTTGATAGATTCTTCTATTCTAACAAAGATTTTTGATAAAATCATGGATTTGAAAGGAGAATTTAATGTTGAAGAAATTGATATTGGGACAAAGAAAAAAGATCACTCTTATGCAAGATTAACAATTACTGGAAACAACCAAGGACATCTAGATGAGATTCTAAAAACAGTATATCGTGAAGGAGCAGTATCAAAAATTCAGAAAGAAATTCAATTAAAAAAATCATCAAAAGATTTTGTAATGCCTGATAATTTTTACAGTACTACAAATAATCATACTCAAGTTTTTCTCAAAGGAAAATGGATTTCAGTTGAAAATATGATGATGGACAAATGTATTGTTGTAAAAGGAAACAAGGCATTTTGTGTTCCAGTTAGAGATGTAAAAAAAGGTGATCAAATTATTGTTGGTGAGTCAGGAATCAAAATTACACCACCTGAACGTCCAAGAGAAGGGGTTAATGTCTTTGAATTTATGGGAAGTGCAAGTTCTAGTGAGAGACCAACCCAACACATTGCAAAACAAGTAGCTGATGATATTTACAATACAAAAAAGAATGGTGGAAAAATCGTTATTGTTGGTGGTCCAGCAATTGTACACACTGGTGCGGATGATTCAGTTTCAGAATTAATCAGATCAGGTTACATTGATGGGGTTTTGGCAGGAAATGCACTAGCTGTACACGACATTGAGTATGCAACACTTGGAACATCATTAGGAATGAATGTCAAAGATGCCACATTAGCATACCATGGTCATAGAAATCATATGGATACTATCAATGCCGTCTTTAAGGCAGGTTCAATTGCTAAGATGGTTAAGAGTAAAAAATTAACTAAAGGAATTATGTATGAATGCGTAAAAAATAATGTTCCATTTGTATTGGCTGGTTCAATTCGTGATGATGGACCATTACCTGATGTGATTACTGATGTTGCAGAAGCTCAAAGACAATACAAGAAAGTTCTCAAAGATGTCGATATGGTAATCATGATTTCTACAATGTTGCACTCTATTGCAACTGGAAATATGCTACCTGCAAGTGTAAAGGTAATTGTTGTGGATATTAGTCAGCCAACAGTTACCAAACTAATGGATAGAGGTACATGGCAAGCATTGGGAATTGTATCTGATGTGGGTGCTTTTTTGCCAATGGTTGCTCAACAAATCAAAAAAAGATCTAAATAATTTTTTTAATTATTAATTTGGTATTCTTACATTATTTTTTAACATCATCAATTCATCTACTGCATCTCTTTTGAGGGCCTCAAAGAACTTTTCAAGCATTGTCAATCCTGCAACAATTTTAGGTGCATTGTTTTGGACAAATTCAGTTCTTTCAGAATGTGTTTTTGGGGTTTGTTGTTGATATGCATCAAAAACTTTAGTACCATCATAATCTACATATGCAATCCTGGCACTAAAGTCAGTTCGTTCTAAAACTAGACTGTCTCCCCCTACTATTGCAGTATGATATGGATGAACAATGAATGATTCAGATAATTTTTGTGAAGTTCTAATCTTTGCTTTTTGTAGTTCTGGA
>JACENB010000094.1 GCA_013867245.1 Nitrosopumilaceae archaeon | reverse complement strand
CCTGCATTTGAAATTAGTAATGTTTCAATAAATTCAGAATCCCTTGTTTCCACTGATGGAAAAAATAGGGATGTTTCAACAATTGAGATTTCAATAACTAGGAAAAATTCTTAGGTAATCAAAATGGTTGCTGCCAATTCAACTCCTAGTTGTTTGCGTTGTGGAAAAAATTCTCTTCTAACTGATGATGTAACTGGAGAACAATTTTGTTCAAAATGTGGTTATGTTTTTTCAGAAAAATCTCAAGAATCTGGACCTGAATGGAGATCATTTCAAAAAGATGGAGGTGCTGATCCTGCAAGAACAGGTGCTCCTTCATCATTGATGATACATGATATGGGTTTGTCTACTGTGATTAATCCATTAAACAAAGATGCATCTGGAAAACCATTATCAACTTCAATGAAAAGTACTATCGAACGTCTTAGAACATGGGATAGTAGAAGTCAAGTTCATGAACCTGTAGATAGAAATCTTAGACAAGCACTAAGTGACTTAAATAAATTAAAAGATAAAGTTTCAGTTCCTGCAAATGTTCTTGAAAAAGCAGCTTACATCTACAGAAAAGCTTTAGAAAAAAAATTAGTCAGAGGTCGTTCCATTTCTGCAATGATTGCTGCATCACTATATGCTGCATGTAGAGATACTGAAACACCAAGAACACTAAAAGATATAGCAGATTCTGCAAATGTTAAAAGAAAAGATATTGCACGATGTTATCGATTGTTACACCATGAGTTGGAATTGAAAATGCCAGTTGTTGATTCTATTCAATGTATTGCACGAATTTCAAGTAAATTGGAAATTTCTGAAAAAACAAAACGTTATGCAGTTAAAGTTTTGAAAGAAGCACAAGAAAGAAAAGAATCTGCAGGAAAAGACCCAATGGGACTTGCTGCAACTGCATTGTATTTATCATGTGTAAAAAATGGAGTCTCAATTACTCAACGTGATCTTGCTGAAGCAGCAGGTGTGACGGAAGTAACTATCAGAAATCGATACAAGGGATTGAAAGCAGATCAAACTTCAAAAGATGATGATTCTGAGTAATTTTATTCAATTTTTACTAATTCTCTAATATGGAAAATCTACATAAAGCCTAAAATTTTCTATATGTTATGGATACTGCTCCAACAAATTACAATTTAACTTTTGAACCAGATCTAAAAAAATTTACTTTTACTGGTGTGGAGATAATTTCTGTAAATTGTAAAAAATCTGTAAATGTTATTAGAATGAATTGTGCCGAATTAAAAATAAAATCTTGCATTGTCAAATTTGGAGGTCAAATTATTAAGTCATCCCCAAAAACAAATGAAAAAAGAGAAGAATTAGAAATTAAACTTGGACAAAAAATTCGTGGTTCTTGTACTATACATTTAGAATTTGAAGGAATTCTTAATGATAGATTGCTTGGATTCTATCGCAGTAAATATCAACAAAACGGTAAAACAAAGTATCTTGCTACAACACAATTTGAAGCTGCAGATGCTAGGCGTGCTTTTCCTTGCTGGGATGAACCTGAAGCAAAAGCAACTTATGATATTTCTATTATTGCAGAAAATAAATTCACTGCAATATCAAACATGCCAGTCAAAACAAAGAAAAAAATTGGCAATAAAACAATCTATCATTTTCAAAAAACTCCTCTTGTTTCAACATATTTAATTTATCTTGGAGTTGGTGAATTTGAATACTTAACTGGTAAAGCAGGAAAAATTCAGATCAGAGTTGTTACCACAAAAGGAAATACTTCAAAAGGTAAATTCTCTTTAGAACTTGGAAAAAAACTTCTTACGTCTTACGAAAAATATTTTGGAATCAATTTTCCTCTACCTAAACTTGATTTGATTGCTGTTCCTGATTTTGCTGC
>JACENB010000137.1 GCA_013867245.1 Nitrosopumilaceae archaeon | reverse complement strand
ATGATAATGAATCTGATGAAATTCCTGTAAATGTTGTTTCTGAAAATGAACATGATGAACTAATCGAAGAATCAGAATCTTTAGATAACTCTCAAGAAAATTTTTCAGAATTATTGGATGCGGAAAAACAAAAAACTTCAGAATGTGAAGAAAAATTAAAACATATTTTAGCAGATTTCCAAAATCTTTCTAGAAAGACACAATCTGATATTGAAAATGGAATTAATACTAAAGTAGATGAATTCCTATTAGATTTTCTAAAAATCTATGATGATTTTGTTCGTGCAAGAGATGTCTTTTCTGAAAACAAAATCAATACTGAAGGTCTTGATTCAATTTTAAAAAATATGGATTCCATGTTAAAAAAATATGATGTGGCTCCAATTGATGCATTGGGAGAAATTTTTGATCCAAATATTCATGAAGCAATATCTGTAATCACTGATTCCAGTTTGGATGACAATACAATCACCAAAGAGATCAGGAAGGGATATATTTCTCAAAAGAGGATTGTAAGACCGACATTAGTAGAAATTTCAAAAAAGGATGATAATTAAAAATGGCTAAAGTAATAGGTATCGATTTAGGAACAAGTAACTCTGCTGCTGCAGTTATGATGGGTGGAAAACCAACAATTATTCCTGCAGCTGAAGGTCAAACCGCAGGCGGAAAGGCATTTCCATCAGTAGTCGCTTTTTCTAAAGAAGGAGAACTCTTAGTTGGTGAACCTGCTAGAAGACAAGCTGTTACAAATCCAGATAATACCATAATTGCAGCTAAACGAAAAATGGGTTCTGATCATGTCTTTAAAATTCAAGATAAAGAATACAAACCTCAACAAATTTCATCATTCATTTTACAAAAAATAAAAAAAGATGCTGAAGCATTTGTTGGAGAAACTGTAGAAAAAGCAGTTATTACAGTTCCAGCATATTTTGATGATAATCAACGTCAAGCAACAAAAGATGCAGGAACAATTGCTGGTCTTGATGTTGTTAGAATAATTAATGAGCCAACTGCTGCATCATTGGCATTTGGATTAGATAAAGCAAAAGAAGACATGAAGATCCTTGTATTTGACTTTGGTGGCGGTACTCTGGATGTTACTATAATGGAAATGGGAGGTGGAGTTTTCGAAGTAATGAGTACTTCAGGTGATACGCAACTTGGTGGAACTGATATGGATAAAGTTCTGATTGACTACATTGTTGATGAATTCAAGAAAAAAGAAGGAGTTGATCTCTCTCAAGATACAACTGCAATGACAAGAATAAGAGAAGCCGCAGAAAAAGCAAAAATTGAATTATCTACTGTAATGGAGACTGATATCAACTTACCATTTATTGCCCATGATCCATCTTCTGGTGCAAAGAACCTGGAATTAAGATTAACAAGATCTAAACTAGATGAATTAATCGGACCTATTGTAGAACGTTGTAAACCATCTATACAAAAATCACTTGAGGATGCAAAACTTGCAAATTCTGATATTGACAAAATAGTAATGATTGGTGGTCCAACAAGAATTCCTCTAGTAAAAAAATTTGTTAGTGAAGTAATAGGAAAAGAGGTTGAATCTGGAGTTGATCCTATGGAAGCAGTAGCCATGGGTGCAGCAATTCAGGCAGGAATTATTGCTGGTGATGTAACAAGTGATATTGTTTTACTTGATGTGACTCCATTAACATTGGGAATTGAAACACTTGGAGGTGTTAGAGAGCCTCTTATTGAAAGAAACACTACTATTCCAACTTCAAAAGGCAAAGTCTTCACAACTGCAGCTGATAATCAAACTGCTGTAACCATTCATGTTGTTCAAGGAGAAAGACCTATGGCAACAGATAATGTATCGTTAGGAAGCTTTAATCTTACTGATTTGCCTCCTGCTC
>JACENB010000175.1 GCA_013867245.1 Nitrosopumilaceae archaeon | reverse complement strand
CCATCTTTTTTAGAACACATTGAAACTAATAATTTTGCAGTATGAGATGCACTTGGAGTAGGAATTATTGGAATTTTAAATTCCAATACAACTCTCGAGATAGCACCATAAAAGACCAAAGGGTTATCAGTAATTTCTTCAACTTCATCAACATTACCTTCTAGTAAAACTACTGGATGTTCAAAATGTTCTTTTAATCTACTACATTGGTCATAAAGTCGCCCATCAAAAACTGAAGCCATCAAATCCTTGATACTTTTTCTTTCAACAATAGTTTCAGGTGCAACAATATAGTCACCAATTGGAAGTGTTTTCATCTCTACACCCATACCGACTGCTTTGAGTAATTCTGGAATGCCACTTTTTGTCTCTCGTTCATCAACAATTATTCGAAGATTTTCTAATTTCACAAATATTAGTTATAATGAATTGTTAATATCTTATTTGAAATAGACTAAAATTATTTTCTAGGGTTATCATCTGCAGCTGGAGGTGGAGGAGTGTTACCACTTTTCATCATTTCAGTGATTTTTGCTTCTTGTTCTTTTAGAGTTTCTTTTACACGAACCTCTTGTTTTTCAAGAACAGTTGATCTAGTTTTTGCTAATTCAATTTTTTCTTCTAATTCATCAGTCAGTGTTTTTTTATCAGATTTGATTAAAACAGTTCCAGCTTGTTTAAAGACAGAATCCCCATCAGCAACTTTCTTTAATTCATCAAGAGCTTTTTCAGTTTCTGCTTTTTCCATTTCAAGATGCTGTCTTTGAGTCATAATAGATTGTAAATTTTGTTGAGATTGTTGTAATTTTCCAATTTGTTCTTGAAGCCATGGAGGCATTTGTCCAGCTGACATGTTTATTAAGGAATTTAATCTGATTATATCTTTACCGATTCGATTGTGTCATAACTTGCTTGTATAAGACGAAGGGTTGAATTCAAATTTGCTCTCAAATGGGCAATTTGATCAGTTTCAGCTGAAATTACTAATTTTTCATCTAGTTTAATTTTGGTTTTTACAGGATTTTCTGGATAAAACTCATTATCGGTATTTACAGAATCAAAAATTGCTTTGTTTTTATCTTTAGCATCTACAGTAATTTTTGCACTATAGTTTAACGTCATATGCAGTTCCAGCAACTTTAAAGCCACATTTCTTACAAGACCAAATTCCAACAGCATCTCTACCAAAGGTTTGTGAACCACATTCAGGACAATTTCTCTTTTGTTTTAATTGAAGATGAACTTTGGTGTATTGTTTTCTAAGTTTAATTCCGTAACGTGCACCTAGTCCTTTTAGTGATTTCTTTGCTTTTGCCATGTTATTGTGTCTCCTGTTGCACTGATTTTAATTGTTCCCTTATTTTTGCGCCTACTTTAATAGATAAATCACCACATTGGTTGATTTCATCTTGAGTGAATCCATCACTACCACCTTTTTGTAATGCACAAATATTTCCATCAGAATCAGTAGTAATTGTAACCCTTGAATCCATTACATCCCATTCATCACCATTAGGATCAACAACGATGTAGTTTCCAATTTTGGCCATAGTTACAGAAACTGGAATAGTGTTAATTGGTAATTGTTTTTCTTCACCTTCAACCAAAGTTGGTTTTTCATCAACCATTTCCCATGTCGGAGTTTTTGAATTGAGTAAAGCAGCTGTTGCAGCATATGAACATGCATCAAACAGATTTCCATCATAATCAACAACTACATTGTCAGCAAAAACACCTACAACAGATTTGTCTTTTTCAATTACTAATTGAGATACGTCAATCATATGACTTTCTCTGATTCCTCTATCTGTTACTCTTGCTAATTCAATTACAGGAGGTTGTGGAGGACCAGTTTCAACAGTTGGGTGTGAAAGTGGTAAAAGTTCAGCAGTACAC
>JACENB010000057.1 GCA_013867245.1 Nitrosopumilaceae archaeon | reverse complement strand
TACGATAAATTTTAGATATTTTTCTTGAAAATTGTTCATTTTTTTCAAACTTGTCTCTTTTCATAATTTTTCCTTTTTCATTTTGAGGAGAGCGTGAAAAAGATTCTTTTTGAGTTACATCGAGTAGTATTACAAGATCAGCTTTTGGCAAACCACTATCAAGACTTTCAAGCCAGTTCTGTTTTAATCCATTTGCTAATCCATAAACTAAGTTAGATTGATAATATCTATTCATTATTAAAACAGAATTTTTTTCTTTTGATTTTATTATTTCATCAAGTTTTTCCCATCGATTTGCTGCTAGAAGACAATGAATTACTTGTGGAGGAAATTTACGTTTTCCATCAAGATATTTTCTAATTTCTTTACCAATTGGAGTTTCATAATCAGGAAAATGAAATAATTTTGTTTTGATTTTTTGTTTTCTAAGAAATTTTTGTAATAAAACTGATTGAGTTAGTTTTCCTGCTTGATCTCCACCTTCAATAACAATTATCATAAGATATCCAATTAGAGGAATTAATTGATTAAAAATCTATCAAGGGAATAGTAGAATGAATATATCAATACATGAATTTACCAAAATTATTAGGCATGAATTCAAGACTTAAAACAAATGAATCAAAAATCAATCTATGACCTGTATACACACTTTCAAAAATAAAGAGAATCATATGGTTTGTTCAAAATGTGGACATATTCGTGAATTTACAAAACCTTCAGTAAAACCCAAAATTTTACTTATTGGATTATTAATCTCTGTAATGATTGTGGGTGGAATTGTTACACTATCATTTTTTTCCTAAAAATTGATTTTAATAAAATATCAGTCAAGGTTTATATCTAAAAATTTACCACTTATGACAAAATGGGATTAATGAAAGAAATGATGAAAGAAATTGGAAATAAATCTAGGGAATTTTACGAATTTGTATTACCACCAATAGATATGCATCTAACAGATGAAAATCTAAAAGTACTAATCGATATTCCAGGATTTGTAAAAGAAGATATCAAATTAACTTTATGCGGCAATATCCTTTCAATAAAAGCTAAAAAAATCATGAATGAAGAAGATTCAAAAACATTAATTTCAAATCAGCGACCAAATTTGATTAATAAAAAGATTAGATTACCAATTGAAATTAAAGAAGGCGAAGAAAAAATTGAATCAGCAAAATATGAAAATGGGGTTTTGGTCCTAATAGTTCCAGTTACCAAAAAATCAAAAAATATTACAATAGAATAATCTAATATTTTCTTAATAGTGCAGATATTGCCATTACAATACCAGAACTAATCATTCCTAATGTTCCTAGATATTCATTTGATTGAAATAATAATACTGATCCAATGAAAATAGCAGAAGAAAAAATACTACCACTAATCAATACAACAGGTTTACGTTTTTTCATATACACTTCTACTTCATTCATTAATTTCTCCATGTCTGAACCTACTCTCAAAGTAGAATTAATGGATTTAAGAAAACTATCAAACGAAAGTTTTACTTCTTCAATATATGCACCAGTGATTAAATTTTCTTGTTGTAAAATATTTTTTAAAACTTTTAAAAATTTAAAATCAACATCATGTGTTTTGTAAATTCCTTCTATTATTGATGCCATCCTCAAATATAACGCCAAATTTTTTGGTAAAATAAATGGAAACTTACTCATAGTTTTATTTGCTAATTCCATCAAGTTTTCTACTTCCATTTCATCAGGTTTATCGCCATGCATAGAACGAATTGATAATTCTATTCCTTTTTCAATAACTGATCTATTGTAATCAGGAGTTAGCATTTTTAGATCATCCATTGCTGAAACAACTCTAGAAGGATTTTTTTCTACTAATGCAAGATATAATCGGATTAGGTTAATTCTTGTTTTATTATTTATTCTTCCAACCATTCCATAGTCATATAGAATTAATTTTCCTTCATCAGTGACTGAAATATTTCCTGGGTGAGGATCTGCATGAAAAATAGAATGTTTCAAAAGCATTGTAAAGAAAATTTGGTGAACATCAATGACTAATTGTTGTCTATCAATATTTTTTTTATTTAGGGCATCTACATTTGTTACCTTAATTCCAGGCAAATACTCCATAGTCAGTACATTTTTTGAAGAAAAATCATCATAAACTGAGGGTACAATTACCTTAGAATTACTTGCCATATCATTTTTGATTTCTTTGAGATTTTTGGATTCATTGGTATAATCCAATTCTTCATGAATAGTTTCAATAAATTGCGAAAGCATGGTTTTTGCAGAATATCTTAGATTAGAATCAACGAATCTCAATGCCAAAGGTAAAATTTTTTTTAGAATTTTAAGATCTTTTTCAACAACTTTTTCAATTCCAGGTCTTTTTACTTTAATGACTATTTGTTGGCCAGAAATTGAACCCCTATAGACTTGACCTAATGATGCACCAGAAATAGATGTAGTATCAATATTATCAAATTTTTCACTTATCAATCCAATATCTTTTTCAATAATTGGTTTGATTTGTTCAAATGGAGCAGCAGGAACACTATCTTGTAATTTTGATAATTCTTGTAAATATGGTTGTGGTAAAATATCAGCTCTAGATGATAACCACTGACCTAATTTTATATAGACTGGTCCTAATGAAAGAAAAGTTTGAAGAACTTTAGATGCATTTTTTTGAAATTGATTTAAATCAATATTATCTTTATTTTGATTAATCCATTTTTTTCGATCTTTACGTAATGCCAAAATAGATGGTAAAAGTTTTATCAAAATTTTTACTGTTCTGACTGTATACAAAAAATCACTCCAAATGTTTTTTCATTTTTTTAGTTAGATCATAAGCTAAATAGCCGGACATTAGAGAAGATGCTAATACATTAGCTATGAAATTTTTATTTGAATTTTTATTTGAATTTTTTGTTGCAGTTGTTAATCCAGTAAATATTCCACATGCAATTCCAATTAATACCTCTGGTGCATCATAAACTAAATGACCAATTGGATTTACTCTTGGATCAACTTTATCAGTATGAACTAAAAATTTATCATCGTATTCTCTAATATGCAAATTACCATAACGATATTGTTTTAGAGCTCCATTTTTTTGGCCAAGAATTGTTTCTTCAGCTTCTTCAAACATAAATTCACGTAACTCTTTTGGAACTTCAATTTCATCTCCAGGCATATTATCAATACAGAATAATTGCTTATAATCCTAGATCAAAAAATTATTGTGCCTAATTTAGCACAATTGATTCAAAATGAATTAATTTTTTAAATTATCTTTAGTAAATAAAATAAAACTAGCACCAAATGAAATTAACATTATAATTCCTGAAACATATGCGAAGTTAAATCCATCACCAGGGTGATT
Organism: Nitrosopumilaceae archaeon; assembly: GCA_013867245.1. The sequence goes on along the minus strand of JACENB010000057.1, from coordinate 4,400 downwards.
TTCTTCATGATAATGATTTATCAAAAAAGTTAATATCAAAAAAGCCACTCCAATAAAAGTTAATTTTCTATGGTTTAACAATAATTATCAAATAATTAATTACTATATGAATTTAGAAAATTCAACATTACGGATTCTTTTCCATTTGAGACAATTTTACAATAATTTGTTCTAATTCTGATTTATTTTCATCAATTACTCGCTTTAAAACTTCAATCTCATTATTTATCTGATTAATGTTTACATCATCAGAATTTTTTATTTCATTTTCTAATTCATTTAAAATATTTTCATTATATTGATTTATTTTTTCTAATTCATTTTTATATTTTAATAAATTATCATATTGATTAGAAATTTTAGGCATCTCCACCAAATTAGAATTTGAAATAAACCCTGTTGCAATTATTATACTGCCTATAGATACTACCACAATTAAAACAATTATTGTTAATCTAAGTTTCATTTTTTTATCATATTTTTTTTCAGATTTAAGATTAATGATTATAATTCAATTATTTTTGGTTTTTACGCCTACGAATCATAAATACTGCAATAGCAATTACCACAATTATTGGAATTGCAACATATCCAAGATTAAATTCAGTTTCTTCTTCAACAGAAATTTCATTTACTATAATCGTGGTTTCATATGGTAAGAAAATTTCATCTCTTACACTATCCTTGTATCTTACAGTAATTGTTACATCATGTTCACCATATTGTGGTTCACCTTCAAATTCTATTGGAATGTTAAATGGTACTGGAGCATCAGTTTCTATTTCATCTATAAATTGAGTATTTGATTTTATATTGGAATTACCATTTGCTTCAAGAGTAACAAATCCAAATAATCCATCTTCATTTCCCTCATTAATTATTTCACCAATAACCATTTGAGTACCAGATAATTCAATGACTTTTACATTAAAAATAGTAAGATCAATCAAACCTCTAATGTAAAAATCAAGTATTTTTGAGATTGTTTCTTTATCACCATGTGTGTTAAAATATGAAATAGATAACGGAATTCGTAAAGTCTCACCCTTTAATGATTCTGGAACATATACATCTGCAACAAATGAATTAAATGACTTGGCCTCAATATTGCCAAGATCCCAACTGGATTCTAAAATTAAAACATTTTCAACATTAGTAATTGATGCAGTATTTGATGATAGAGATGTTTGAGCATTATCTATAATTACATCTACAGCAGAAATTGGTGCAGTTCCATCATTTACAATATCAATTACAATGTTATTTGATTTCAATGAGGTAAGAAATGTTTCAGATGCCCTAACGTTAATGGTACTGTCTCCAGTTACTTTAAAATCAAAAGTAGAAAATGATGATCTGACACCAGATTCTCTTAATCTTGAATAATCTACTTTAACAGTTCCAGAATATTGTTTTATCTCAATATTGTCATCAATATTTACATAAAATGTTAAATGGAAATTTTTTCCTGCTAATGAATTTGCACTAGTGTTTGCATCAATAGTTGCTCCTGGGCCATCTGAAGCTGAAAATCCAAATGGTAATGAGAGTTGTCCTTCAATTCCAGTAATATCTTGGGTTCCCACGTTTGCAAATTCAATTGTAAATGGAACATTGTTATCTCCACTTTCAACTTCTATTTTATTATCAAGTGTACCAAAATATGCATCTAATAATTTTACATCACCAAAATCTCTCTCAAATGCAGAATCACCAAAATTTCCTGATTGTATAGGTCCATCTTTCCAATCAGCAAATGAAGATGAAACTAACAATGGAAAAAATCCAATTAAAAATAAAATTGTAAATAATTTCAAATTCATTATGCTATTAACTCCATTGTTGAAGAAGGTTGTTCACCCTCAAATGCCTTTCCATCTTTAATTGTGATAATTTTATCAACATTGCCAAAATGTTGTCTATCGTGAGTTACAATTACAAAAGTTTGGTTTAATTTTTTGGCCATAGATTTCATCAAATCTACAATGATTTGTGATGTTACAGAATCAAGATTTCCTGTAGGTTCATCAGCTAAAACTATTGAAGGTCTATTGATTAAACCTCTTGCAATTGCTACTCTTTGAGCTTGTCCACCAGAAATTTTATTTGCACGTTTTTTAATTTGATCTTCTAAACCAACTGCTTTAAGTAAATCTCGAGCTTCTTTTTCTGAAGCTGTGTTAGTTCCAGCAATTTGTCTTGGCAACAAAATATTTTCTAATACTGAAAGATCTGATAAGAGATTAGAAAATTGGAAAATAAATCCTAATTTTTTATTTCTAAATGAAGATATTTGGTCATCATTAAGAGTTGTAGTGTTAATTCCATCAATGAATACATTTCCAGTAGTAGGTCTATCTAACAATCCAATCATATTTAGTAATGTAGATTTGCCTGAACCTGACCCACCTACAATTAGAACAACTTGACCTTGTTCAATTGAAAAAGATACATCATCAAGAGCTTTTACTTCAGTATCACCATCTCCAAAAATTTTGGTTAAATGATTAACTTCTAAAACTCTAGACATTTCTCATTGCCTCCACAGGTTGTAATTTTGTAGCCCTGTAAGATGGGTATAACGACGCAATTATAGCCAAAATAAATGAGGCTAAGGCTGTTTGAATAATTTTTTCCCAATTATAGCTAACCTCAAGTGGTAAACTGTTATTGAATGACATTTTGGTTTCTTTTGCGTAGAAAGTATATCCTAATCCAGCTGCAGTTCCTACCCCTGCACCAATTGCTCCAATTAACATTCCCTGGAAAATAAAAATTATCAAAATATCTTTTCTTTTAGCGCCAATTGCTCTCATTACACCAATTTCTTTAGTTTTTCCATTAACTAACATCATTTGAATTGTAACAATAGCAAATGCGGATGACATCATTCCGAAATATCCTATCATGTTAATCATAGCTATACCAGATCTAAAACCAGCAAGTTGTTCTTCTGCAGATTCCTCTATAGTCTCTGCAAGAAAATCATCATTTGGAAATGATAACAAAAAGAATTCTTTTACTTCAAATGCTTTAGATGGATCATTTAGTTTTACCATAATGGAACCAGTCTGGTCTTCTCTATTTGTCATATCACGTAAAGTATCAATGTGTATAACAGAACTATAATCAAATCCTTGACCTCCTGGAGATTTTGCAATTCCAGATACTGTGAATCTTTTTGTTTGTTCTTCACCCCATCTATCAATAATTGTGACTTTAACATTATCTCCAACAGCTGCTCCTCCAAGATCTTCTGAAACGCTATTTCCTAATACAATTGAATTTCTTGAAAAAACGTAAGTTCCTTCTGCAACGGTTTCATGAACAGTTGATGCTCTAATATCATTAAATGGATCTACACCAACTACAGGGATTCTTGTTTTTTCAATTAATTGACCATTTTTTGTTATTTCCATTTCAGCAGTGGCCGAAAGCCGCGGTGTCGCCGCTTCAACATATGAAATTCTTTCAAACCAACTAACTATTGATGAATCAGATTTTTCAATATAATCATCTTCATTGGTAACAAGAATGTCACCATTACGATATTCACTAATATCTCTGACAATTGCATCAAAGAGTCCTTGAAAAATTACAAAATTAACATGAATTACTAAAATTCCAATAGTTACAGCTAAAACTGCACCAATCAAACTACCTTTTTTGTTAAATAGCATTCTTTTGGCTAATTTCATTCGGTAATCCATATAATTACAGAAAAAGTCTGATATTTAACACATTTTATTCCTAGTGCTAAATTACAGACAATTTTATATCATATTAGTTATTTCTATATTTTGTGGAGGCACAATAAGTGACATAATGGACAATTTTGACATACAAATTCTTAGTAAATTATTAAACAATTGCAGAGAATCTGACAGACAAATTGGAATAGAATTAGGAATGTCGGGAGGAGCAGTTAACTCACGTATACGTAAAATGCAGAAACTTGAGATAATTGAAAAATTCTTTGTAAAAGTTGAGCCACCTGTATTAGGATATGGTATTTTGTATTTTGTTGTATCAGGAGAAAATATGAAAGAAGTACTTGAGCAAGTTAGTTTAGTAGGAGAACCCAATTTTGTAGTCCCCTGTGTTGGAGGCATTACAGTTTGTAGCATAATTGTTAAAGAAAATTTAGAACAAAAAATTGAACTTGCAAAAAAATTAATGAAAGATTTCAAAGTATTATCAATCTTTGAAGCAGAAAATCCTGGATTCAAAAAAAATCTTACAAAAACAGATTTACAGATTTTGGATGAATTAATAAAAAATCCAAGACAAAAAATTGAAACTGTTGCAAAAAATACAAAAATGTCAACAAAAACAATCACAAGATGTATTGAAAAATTGCAAAAAAATGAAGGAATTCAGTTTACTACATTATATGATCC
>JACENB010000119.1 GCA_013867245.1 Nitrosopumilaceae archaeon | reverse complement strand
GTTTCAAATTGATAATCTTTTGATAATCAATTTTTCATATTTTTGAAAAAATTTGATTTTTTTTAACTACACAATCACTTTTTAATGAATTTCATTAAGAGTTTTCATGCAAAATCATCTATTGCAATTGGATTCTAGTACAATTCAGAATTCACTTAATTCCACTGTTAATACTTTGATTGAACAAGTAACGCCAGAGTCTACCCATACTGGTTTTGTAACTGATTTAGCTTTTATCATGATAATTGGTTCTGTTGTAACACTTGCATTTTTTAAAATTAGACAACCTTTGATAATTGGATATCTGTTTGCAGGAATGTTACTTGGTCCATTGTCTCCTCTTTGGACTTGGTTTTTACCTGAAAATAGTTCTCCGACAGAAATGCTAGAGGGTGTTGGAATTTTATCTGATATTTCTGCGTTGCACTTATTTTCAGAAATTGGTGTAATTTTATTATTATTTGTAATTGGTATTGAATTTCCATATGCTAAGATCAAATCAATTGGAAAAGTTTCTGTTGGTGTTGGAACACTAGGACTATTTTCTACATTAGGTGTTTTGTTTTATGCATCAACGGCACTTGGCTTACAATTTATGGATGCATTGTTTATCTCTGCAGCTTTATCAATTTCTAGTACTGCAATAATTGTAAAAATTTTAGAAGAGATGGGAAAAATCAAAAAAGAATCATCCATTCTTGTTTTGGGTATTTTGATTGTTGAAGATGTAATTGCTGTAATTTTAATTTCTACATTACAATCTGTTGCTTTAGTTGGAACTGTATCTATAGAATCAATTGTTGTAGTTGTATTAGTTGCAATTGGTCTTATTGTAGGAACCTTTACTGTTGGAACCCGAATAGTTCCTGGTTTAATTGATAGAGTTGCAGCAGCTGAAAATCGTGAGATCTTACTTCTAAGTGTACTTGGTGTGTGCTTTGGTTATGCTTTATTAGCAAATATGGTTGGATTATCTGTTGCAATTGGTGCATTTTTAGCAGGTGTGTTAGTAGCTGAATCAAAATCTGCTGAAGTTGCAAAATTACTTTCTAGTCCAATCAAAGACATGTTTGTAGCGATATTTTTCATATCTGTAGGGGCTTTGATGGATGTTTCACAACTTGAAAATTATCTTTTCATTGCAATTGCTTTGATTGCAGTAGCAACTGGTATGAAATTTGGTGGTAATATGTTGGGTAATTTTATTTTCAGACAAAAACGTGGAAAATCCCTTCGTTCAGCATTCACATTAGCAGCTCCTCGTGGTGAATTCTCAATTGTTATTGTAAAAGTTGGAGTTGATATTGGTGCAGTAAGTGCATTTTTGTTCCCATTGGTTGGAATTATTTCAATTATCACTGCGTTTATTTCTCCATTCTTAGTTAGAGCAAGTGACAAAATTGTTCCTGCATTGGAGGAAAAAGAGGATGTCTGATGAATTACAAAAAATGTTAGATAATGTTCATGAAGGGATTACAACATTTGATTTTGAAGGAAAAGAAACTCCTTGCATAGTTATTGATGAAGAAAAATATGGCTTAATTCGAGCAAAAATTGAGGGCCAGCCTTTTTCTGTAAATACTGATCTAAATATTTTGCAAGATGGATTAGGAAATGTGTTTGTAGAAGTTGTATTGACTTTTTCCATTGGTAATATCTCTGAAAAATTTCTTGTTAATGCAAAAACTGATTTGAACTTTTTTGAGATCTTAGCAAAGACTTCGATGTTGGTTCTTAATTCTCCTGAATCTAGATATGGTCAAGATAATGTGATTGCTATTCAATTACCAAGGCCTGAAAAGGCTCATGATGCACTTGAAATCATAAAAAATGGATTAATTCCTAAAAATCAATAGATGGTGCAGTTACCGGGATTTGAACCCGGGTCACGTACTTGGCAAGCACGAGTACTAACCAGACTGTACTATA
>JACENB010000069.1 GCA_013867245.1 Nitrosopumilaceae archaeon | reverse complement strand
GCACTTCCTATAGAATATTGTTCACTAAGTTTAGATAATTTTTCAAATTGTTTTGGATAAATTTCACCAGCAGGTAATTTAACACGAACCATTGCATAATCACTAGTCATTCTAGTTCCGTATGCACCATGTTGTAATCGGAATCGTCTGAAGCTATCTTCATCATACTTACCTTGACGATATAATTTTACAGTTTCAGCAAAATTATCAGCTTCATCAACCCTAGCCCAATTAATTTTAGGAGACACAGGATCAACTTTAGAATGAGTCAAATCAGAGATAGTCAATACAATAAAATTCAATGGGGTTTGGTTATAAATTTTTGATATTGGTATGTTTTAGTATAAAATTTCAAGAAATTAACAAAATTTTCCGCTTTATTCTTTGAAAAAACAGGTTAGTATGACCTAATTTTTACGTGCGAATGTATTTATGGATAATAGAGAGAATGTCATTATGCAAGAAGCTACAGTTGCAGAACAATCATCAAAAATATTTACAGATGTACGAGAAGTAGAAATTACACGTGCAATTGCAGATGAATTTCATGATGTGTTAATTGATAGAGCTGAGTCAGACGTAATTATTATCGGTGCAGGACCAGCAGGATTAACAGCTAGTAGAGAATTATCAAATTTAGGTTTCAAAGTTTTAGTCATTGAACAAAATAACTATCTTGGAGGAGGTTATTGGTTAGGAGGATACATGATGAATCCAGTAACAGTTAGAGAACCAGCTCAAAAAATTTGGGATGAATTAGGAGTTCCTTACAAGAAAGTTCAAGATGGATTATACTTAACACCAGGACCACACGCAGTATCAAAACTAATTGGAGCTGCATGTGATGCAGGAGTTAAATTTCTACAACTAACAAAATTTGATGATTTAGTATTAAAGAATGGCAGAGTAGCAGGAATTGTTGTAAATTGGATGCCAGTTTCAGCATTACCACGAAATATTACATGTGTTGATCCAGTTGCATTTGAAGCCAAAGTAATCATAGATGCATCAGGACACGATTCTGTTGCAGTAAAAAGATTAGTGGATAGAGGATTAGCAGAATGGAAAGGAATGGAGCCAATGTATGTTAATGATGGAGAAGAACACGTAGTTCACAAAACAGGCGAAGTATATCCAGGACTTATTGCAGCAGGAATGTCAGTTACTGAAACTCATGGTTTAGCAAGAATGGGACCAACATTTGGTTCAATGTTATATTCTGGAAAAAGAGCAGCAGAGATTGCAGCAGAGAAAATCAAAGAGTTAGAAAGATAAATAATTTAACTATCCACAATATTCAATGAAAATTTCAAAAATCATACTATATGATGAACCATCTTTTTTAAAATTAGATTTAAAAAATATTCAAAAATTTATTATTCAAACATTTGGAGTTAACAGTGAGATTAGAGAAAATATTTTTAATAAATTAAATGAAAAAGAATATGAAAAAATTGCAAATACAAGAGTACTTGATTTAAAAAAACCATTTAAAAAAAATAAGTCATCATTTAAAGAAATTTCAATTGAATCAGAAAATATAGACATGTCCAGAGAAAAAGAAATTCCAATCTATGATGGAATTGAAATGAAAAAAGTTATCGAAGAAACCAAATCAATATCAGAAAATACTGAAGATATACTACACATAATTTTTACAAACAAATTAACAGGTACATTTGATTATGATGATTACAGATACCATGCAAGAGCATGGGTAGGATCAAATCCAATAATAATTTCTACTACAGGAATTATTGAAGCACCAGCAAAACCCAAACAATACTACATGGATTTAGTGACAAATTTTTCAAATGAATTAGAAGAAACAATTAGAGAAAAATACAAAGGAGAATTTTTAGAATACAATGATGACAGATTACCAAAAATAATTGAAGGGTACCTACTACAATCAATCATGTATTATGAAACAGGTGACGCATTTTGTAAGGATATTCAATGCAGGTTATTTAATGCACATTGGCAAAAGGATCTATTCATTTCACAGATCAAAAATCAATCATTCTGTAATCAACATTCAAAAATTCTAAATGAAATAAAAAATAGTACATCATAGAATGAGATATTGACTTAAATTAATGAAATTAAAAGATTATTCACTATGATGGCAGCAGATGCAGGTGCAGCAGTTTTAGAAACTAATAACGATGGCCCAAAGATCCCAGATAAAAAGAAAACAAAATTTGATGTCATAATTATCGGAGCAGGACCATCAGGATATACAGCAGGAATTTATTGTTCAAGGGCAGGATATGATACATTAATTTTATCAGGAATTTTGCCTGGAGGTCAACTTGTCAATACCACTGAAGTAGAAAATTATCCAGGTTTTGAAAACGGCATAATGGGTCCAGATCTAATGATAGACATGAGAAAGCAATCTCAAAGAATGGGTACTACCATTATTGACGATATTGCTGTAGACGTAGATTTTAGACGTGCACCTTACAAAGTTTTAACAGGTTCAGAAGAATATGAGGCCAGAGCAGTAATTATTGCAACAGGAGCAAATCCTAAAAAAATGGGAATTGCAGGCGAAGAAGAATTTTCAGGTAAAGGAGTATCATATTGTGCAACATGTGATGGTCCATTCTTTAGAAATTTAGAATTAATTGTTGTAGGTGGAGGAGATTCTGCAATTGAAGAAGCAACATTTCTTACAAAATTTGCAACTAGAGTACACGTAGTACATAGAAGAGACGAATTAAGAGCAAGTAAAGTCATGCAAGAAAGAGCTATGAATAATGAAAAAATACAATTCCATTGGGATTCAGAAGTGATAAAAATTAACGGGGATGAAAAAATGCAACAAGCTGTTTTGAAAAATCTAAAAACAAATGAAGAAAAAACTATCAAGGTAGGAGGATTATTTGTTGCAATTGGTCATCAACCAAACACAGAATTATTTAAAGATCAAATTGATTTAGATGATGAAGGATACATTGTTTTAAAAAATAAAACACATACAAACATGGAAGGAGTTTTTGCAGCAGGAGATGTACACGATAGAAGTTACAGACAAGCAATTACAGCTGCAGGATATGGATGTATGGCAGCAATTGATGTAGATAAATTCCTTACAGAAAATGCAGACAAATAAAAATGCAAAGTGTATTAGATGTTTGAATAAATTTTATCAAAAAGACATTTACACAATTCAACAATTTCAATATAAAAAAGAACCAAAGTATCAATGGACATTAAAATTTTTTAATAAATTAAAAATCGGAGAATGGGATTCATTTTGTGAGACATGTATTAAACAATATTCAGAGCAATTAGATATAGCATGGAATAATCAAAAAAGTCAAGTTCTTTAATGCAAAAATTAAGTAAAAAATATGAATTCAGAATCTAATGAAATTAAAAACAAAGTAAAGGAAAATAGTGAAAAACTTATGGAATTAGGTTCAATTTTAGCAAAAAATCAATTTAGTTATAAAATTGAGGAAAAAAAATCCAAAGAATATTGGCAAAATAGAATTGAAAATTTACAAAAATATAATGAATCATCCATAGCATATTACAATCAAGTTCAAAACATGATGAACCTAATTGATAAAGAGAAAGGGGACATGTTTCTGTTACAAATAAGTAAATTCCATCAATTAGGGACAGAATTAAAAAAAATAATGCAAGAAATTGAAGAAACACCATCCATAGTAAATTCAAAGGACAAACAACAAAGTCAATGGAGTAAAAAAGTAAAAGAAAAACTAATAGAAATTAGCACAAAATGTTTAGAGCATGAGAAGGTCATGAATTTAAATTTTAGAAAATTTTATGATGAAGAGGTAAAAAAGATCTTAGAATAAAAAAATTATTTCAATTTTTTAATTTTGAGTGTGGTGACTGAACCATCCTTATTCAAATTTAATAATTCATGTCCATTTCGAGTAACCCATCTAGAAATATCTTCTTCAGCGTCGGGATCGTCAGCTGAGACATTTATAATTTGACCAACTTGCATTTTTTCAAGTTCAATTTTTGTTCTAAATACAGGTTCTGGACAAAATAATCCAGTTGCATCTAATTTTTTTTCGTCAGACTCAGACATTTAATATCCAAAACAAATTTGTCTTATTAAAGTTATAGTAAAAAATTAAAAATATTTTATCAGTAAAAGTGTTAAAAATTAAAACAAGGATAATTATCTAAAGAGGTCTTCATTTTCAGGTCGAATTAAATCTTGAATGCCGTGTTTTTCAGAATTAAAAGAATAGTTACGAATTATCACTACAGGACATTTACTTGTTTTTCCCATTACTAATTCTGCAGCTGAAGAAAGTTCATCAGCAATAGCTATTGCAGTAACACGTAACATCCGATTAAAAGAATCAAAAGTTCCAGAATAATCAAGAATAGGTTGCAAACCAGAAATACCGATTGCACAATTTGTCTGGCCCATTCTAAAAGGCCTTCCAAAAGTATCAGAAATTATAACTGCAACATTTTTACCTGTTTCATTAAAAATTTCTTTTCTTAATTTTTCTGCTGATTCATCTGAATTTAATGGAAGTAATGTAGCAAATCCATTAACAACGTTACTTTCATCAATTCCTGAATTTGCACAGATAAACCCATTTTTGGTTTCCGTTATAATTAAGCCATTTTTCATTCTCACTATTCTTTTAGATTCTGATAAAACTAATTCTACAACACGTGGATCTTTTTTGTATTGTGAACTGATTCCTTCAGATAACAGTGATGGATTAACTGTAGACAATTCAACTAATCTTCCTTCCTGTTTAGAAATAATTTTTTGGGCAATTACAAGAATATCACCATCACACACATCAGTAGAAGTTAAAATAATTTTAGTTAGATTATCGCCAGAGATAATTTCTCTATCAATATGAATTGGATTTATTTTCAATTATTGTTCATAAAACAAAGAAGTAAAAAATTGTTTAGACACTAGTTTGTAATTCTAATTTGAAATGCTTGTTAATAATATCCAAAATTTTAGATAGATCTTTTTCTTCAAGTGTAGTAGTAGCTAAATCTTTCACTAGGTCTTGAGCCCTATATGCAATTCCAAGCCCAGAAACGTCAAACAGTTTAATGTCATTTGCGCCGTCAACTACACAAACAATATTTTCTTTCTGTTCACCCCATTCTTCAATTTTGATTTTTGCAGCCTTGGATTTATCAGAATCAACATTAATTTTTACACCATCTAATTTTCCATCTTTAAAGATTAGGTCATTACAAAAAACATGATCTAAGCCTAATTCTTTTTGTAATCTGTCCATCATCAATGTAAAACCTCCAGAAACCGCCATGATTTTCCAACCTGCAGATTTTAAAATTCTACAGGCCTCTTTAGCGCCAGTCATAATTGGTAAATTATCAGCAACTTCCTGACAGACTTTTTCATCTAATCCCTTTAAAGCAGCAACTCTAGTGCGAAGTCCTTCTTCCCAATTGATTTTTCCTTGAATTCCTTGTTTAGTAATTTCCCAAATCTCATCTTCTTTGTTTAGTTTTTCTGCAAGAATTGGAAGATATTCTTCATCTAATAATACACCCTCAACGTCAAAAATTATTAGCAATGGATTTCTGAATTTGGAAAAAAATTCTAATAATATTAAAGTAGTGCCATCATAATTTGAAATTTTAAATTCACAGTATTAAAGTGTGAAAAAATATTCAAAAACGGTAATAATAAATCACGGAATGATTAGCATAGTATATGGTCGAAGAACTTGAACGAAAATATGATGTCAAAATCTTAATGACTGAAGAAAAGGTAAAATTTCCTGATGCATTAAAAGCACAATTAAAAGAATCAGGAATGATGGATGAAAAAGGTAAATTGAAACTCAAAGGCGTGAGTCCAAAAATGCTCAAAAGAATGAAGCAAGAATATGTAGAATGTCCAGTCTTAAAAGAAGATATTCAATTTGTACAATGTTTTGTTTGTCCAAATTTTCAAAGTAGGGTAATGGGAGAGGTTTTCTGTAAAGGGGAACCACTAAAATAATTTTAAAAAGTCACGAAAGGCTCATTAATTAAAATAATTCTCTGTAGTGTAGTTTTGGGAAAACAAGATGTAGGAATTACAGTTTCAAAAAAGGAAGATTTCAGTGAATGGTATACTCAAGTAGTTTTAAAGGCAAAACTTGCAGATTATGCACCAGTAAAAGGATTAATTGTTTTAAGACCAGACGGATACTCAATTTGGGAATCACTACGAAGTACATTCGATAAGAAATTTTCACGCAACGGAATAAGAAATGGATTTCTACCAATTTTAATCCCAGAATCACTCCTAGGAAAGGAACAGAAACATTTTGCAGGGTTTAATCCAGAAGTTTTTTGGGTCACACATTCAGGAACAAATGAAGTAGGAGACAGATTGGCATTAAGACCTACATCAGAAACATTAGCATATACACTATATTCAAAATGGATTCAAAGTTGGAGAGATTTACCATTAAAAATTAATTTTTGGAATACCGCATTAAGAGCAGAAATTAAAGCAACCAAACCATTTCTTAGAACATCTGAATTTCTTTGGCAAGAAGGACATACAGTGCATTCAACAAAAGAGGAAGCTGAAAAAGAAGTAATCAAAATCCTAGACATTTACAAAAATACAGTTGAAGAAGAATTAGCAATTCCAGTCACAACAGGTAAAAAAAGTGAAAAAGAAAAATTTGTTGGTGCAGAATATACAACAACTATGGAATCAATAATGCCAGATGGAAAAGCATTACAAATGGGAACATCACATTTCTTAGCACAAAATTTTTCAAAACCATTTGAAGTCAAATTTGCAGATAAAGATAACGTAGAACATTTTGCATGGCAAACTTCATGGGGAGTGTCATGGAGATTAATCGGTGCGATGATAATGGCACACGGAGATGACAAAGGATTAGTTTTACCACCAAAAGTTGCACCAATGCAAGTAGTCATCATACCAATTTATAAAAACAATAACGATAAAGAAAATGTCATTACAAAAGTAAATGAAATTGCAAATATTTTAGAATTAAAAAATATCAGAATCCACATTGATTCCAGAGAAGAACTCACACCAGGGTACAAATTTAATGACTGGGAATTAAAAGGAGTTCCACTCCGAATAGAAATTGGACCAAAAGATATTGAGAATCAAAGCATGGTTCTTGCTAAGAGATACAATCATGAAAAAATGAAAATGGGGTTAAACGAAGTGGATAAAATTGTCACAATTTTAGATGAAATACAAACAGAGATGTTAAAAAAGGCCAAAATGGAAGCTGAAAACAATACAATAGATATTGAAAACTATGATGAATTTAAAATGAAAATGGAAAAGGGAGGTTTCTTTAATTCTCCATGGTGTGGGAAATTGGAATGTGAAGAAAAGATCAAGGAAGAAACAGGTGCAGAAATAAGAGTAATTCCATTTAATAGTGAAAATACTTCAAAAGAGTGCATTTATTGTAAACAGCAAAGTAAATCCATACCAATTTTTGCTAGAGGGTACTAGGAAGGTTATTGCCGCAACACAATAATACAAAAAATATTTTTTTTAGGTAATGACAGTTAATCCAGAATTACAAAAAAATAATGAATTATTACAGCGATTTAAAGAAACAAGGAACAGGACATTAGAATTAGTAAAAAATTTAGAAAAAGATGATTTTGTGGTTCAAACTGCAGCATATATGAGTCCACCAAAATGGCATATTGGTCATGTAAGTTGGATTTATGAAGCCATAATAAGCAAAATAGATAAAAATTATCAATTTCATTCAAAGGAATTATCAGAATATTTGAATTCATATTATCAACAGTTTGGTGCTCCTCA
>JACENB010000093.1 GCA_013867245.1 Nitrosopumilaceae archaeon | reverse complement strand
AAATTGCCAGATCCAAGGATAAAGAACCTGATGAAATCCGTCAAACACGTAAGAAATTAGGCGTAATTCCTTCAGTAAAACAAATTGATACTTTAGCTGCCGAATGGCCTGCTGTAACAAACTATCTCTATCTAACTTATGGAGGCAACGCAAATGATATCTCAGTTCCTGCAGATGAAAAAGGAATAATCGTAGTTGGCGCCGGTCCGTATAGAATTGGAAGTAGTGTTGAATTTGATTGGGGTACGGTCAATATGGTATGGGGACTACAAGAAAATGGAGAGAAGAATGTTTCAGTAGTCAATTGTAATCCAGAAACTGTTTCCACTGATTACGATATTTGTACAAGATTATACTTTGAAGAATTAACTCAAGAACGTCTCCTTGACATTACAGAATTTGAAAATCCAAAAGGTGTGATTACTTGTGTTGGTGGTCAAACTGCAAATAATTTGACTCCTGGTCTTGCACAACGTGGAATAAACATTATGGGAACAAGTGCGATAGATGTTGATAGGGCCGAAGACCGTTCTAAATTCAGTGCTGAACTAGACAAACTACACATTCAACAACCAAAATGGCAAGCATTTTCAAATCTTAATGAAGCAAAAAGTTTTGCTCAAGAAGTTGAATTTCCGGTAATTGTTAGACCTTCTTACGTTTTGTCTGGAGCTGCAATGAAAGTTGTTTGGTCTCAAGATGAACTTAAAACATATGTTAAAGATGCAACAGATGTTTCTCCTGATCATCCTGTAGTAATTTCAAAATTTATGTTAAATTCTCTTGAAGTCGATGTTGATGGAATCAGTAATGGCAAAGAGGTAGTAATTGGAGCAATAGTTGAACACATTGATTCAGCTGGTGTCCACTCTGGTGATGCAATGATGTGTATTCCACCTTGGAGATTAAACAACAAAATTATTGAAACAATCAATGATTATACTAAAAAAATTGCATTAACATTTAATGTAAAGGGACCGTTTAACTTACAATTTCTAATACATGATGATCATGTGTATGTCATTGAGCTTAACATCAGAGCATCTAGATCTATGCCATTTGTCTCAAAATTGGTTAAAACAAATCTTATTTCACTAGCATCAAAGGCTATTTTGGACAAACCTTTACCTAAAATACCTGAGAACAAATGGCAAAAGATTCCAAATTATGGAATTAAAGTACCTCAATTTTCATTCATGCAATTAGATGGTGCAGACATTGCATTAGGTGTTGAAATGCAATCTACTGGAGAAGCTGCTTGCTTTGGTAATAGTTTCTATGATGCATTATCCAAAGGTCTTACTTCTGTTGGATACAATCTTCCTGACAAAGGAACTGCACTTGTAACTGTTGGAGGTGCAACAAATAAAGAAAAACTATTGCCAAGTATTGCAAAACTCAAACAATTAGGATTCAAAATTTTAGCAACCGAACATACTGCAGAATTTTTTGAAGAAAAACTTGGTGATGTTGAAATCGTTCACAAGATTTCAGAACCAGAAAGAAAACCAAACATCTCTGATTTACTTTATGAGAAAAAGATTGACTTTATCATAAATATTCCAAGTACACTATCTTTGGAAAAATATGTAGGAATGCTTGATGATGAATATCAGATTCGACGAAAATCTTTAGAGCTTGGAATTCCTGTTTTGACAACTCTTGAACTTGCAGATTCTTTTGTTAAAACTTTGGAATGGCTTAAAGATAACAAACCTACAATAGACCCAATCACTCCTTATGACAAATTTGAATAAATTTTCTAAATTTTAGGAAAATTGTTTTTGAAATTTTTTAAAAGATCAAGGTTATACGAGTGTAAAATATGAATAAATTATTGAGTAAAGATCCTGATCGAATTGAACAATTAGTGTCAGAAAAACGTGTGAAATTACATCTTTTTGAGCCTAGTCAAAGAAAAATTTGGACTGTTGTTGGGAAAACTGAAGAACATTGGGTTGACCCTGA
>JACENB010000163.1 GCA_013867245.1 Nitrosopumilaceae archaeon | reverse complement strand
TTAAAAAAATCATTAAAAAGACTCTAGAAAAAACTAATTCTGTTCTTGTTTCAAGAATCAAAAAAGAGCATTACAAAAAATTACTTTTGTTCGTAAAAACATTAAAAGTAAAAATCTCTACGGGAAAAAATTCATCAACTATTTTGATATTTAAAAAACCAATTAAATTCCATGGAGGAACAGTTGGTATTTTGACAGCTGGAACTTCTGATATTGGAGTTGCTGAAGAATCTAGATTAATGTGTGAAGCAATGAATTGTAAATGTATCACAAGTTATGATGTTGGAGTTGCTGGAATCCAAAGAATATTTCCAATTTTAAAGAAAATGATTGAAGAGGATGTTGATTGTATTATTGTTGCAGCTGGAATGGAGGGGGCTTTGGCCACTTTGGTTTCTACTCTTGTAGATATACCAATTATTGGAATTCCAACATCAGTTGGATATGGATATGGTGAAAAAGGAATTGCAGCTTTAGCATCTATGTTGCAAAGTTGCTCTTTGGGGTTATCTGTTGTAAATATCGATAATGGAATTGCTGCTGGTGGAATTGCTGCAAATATTGCAAATAGAGTCAATAAGAAAATAATTTCTTGATTTGAAGTTTCAGATTAGATATATATTAACCCGAACGTGATTTTTTTCAGTTTGTGTGTATTATTTACTATTACATTTAATGTTCGATCTGGGGGCTTCTTAAATGGCAATTAAGAAAAACCAAATTTTAGTACCAGATCATGTTTATGTTCCAAAACATGAAATTATTCCAAAATCAGAAGCTGAAGAAGTTTTAAAAAAATATAATTGTAAACCAACAGAATTACCATTAATTTTCGTAAATGATCCTGCAATTATGGGACTTGGTGTAAAACCTGGTGATATGATAAAAATCACTAGAAATAGTCCAACTGCTGGTGAGAGTCTTTACTATCGATATGTGGTGGAGGTCTAGATTTGGCTGATCCTTCAAACAAACGTTGGCCAGTAATTCAAGATATTTTAAAACGTGAAGGTATTGCACGTCAACATCTTAATTCTTTTGATGAATTTTTAGAAAGAGGACTTCAAAGTATCATAAATGAAGTTGGACAAATTGACATTGAAAATGCTGAATATCCATATAAAATTCAATTAGGAAAAGTAAAACTTCAACAACCAAGAATGATGGAACTTGATGGTTCTATTACTCACATCACACCAGCTGAAGCAAGATTACGAAATGTTTCTTATTCTGCACCTGTAATGATGGAAGCTAGTGTTGTTGAAGATGGTAAAATTCTGGAATCACGATTTGTTCATATTGGTGATGTACCAGTTATGGCAAAATCTAATGCATGTATTTTGAATAATTTCTCTAATCAAAAATTAATTGAACATGGTGAAGATCCAAATGATCCTGGTGGCTACTTTATCATTAATGGTTCAGAAAGAGTAATTGTTGGATTAGAAGATCTTTCTTATAATAAAATAATTGTAGATAGAGAACTAGTTGGTGGAAACACTGTTTTCAAAGCAAAAGTTTATTCTTCAATTGTTGGTTACCGTGCAAAATTAGAACTCGTTATGAAAAATGATGGATTGATAGTTGCAAGAATTCCTGGTTCTCCTGTAGATATTCCAGTTGTTACTTTAATGAGAGCACTTGGATTAGAATCTGATAAAGAAATTGCTTCAGTAGTTTCACTAGTTGATGAACTTCAAGATGAATTAGAAGGCTCTTTTGAAAAAGCAGGAGATGTTCCTACATCTAAAGATGCTATTGTTTACATCAGTAAAAGAATTGCACCTGGAATGTTAGAAGAATTCCAAATTAAACGTGCTGAAACTTTACTTGACTGGGGATTATTACCTCATCTAGGAAAACATCCTGAAAACAGAAAAGAAAAAGCACAATTCTTAGGAGAAGCAGCATGTAAATTATTAGAATTAAAACTCAATTGGATAACTCCTGATGATAAAGATCATTATGGAAACAAAGTCATCAAATTTGCAGGACAAATGCTTGCCGATTTGTTTAGAACTGCATTTAGAAATTTGGTTAGAGATATGAAATATCAATTAGAGCGTTCAGGTCAAAAACGTGGAATTAATGCAGTTGCTGCATCAATTCGTCCTGGAATTATTACTGATAAACTAAACAATGCTATTGCAACAGGAAACTGGGGTCGTGGTAGAGTTGGAGTTACACAATTACTTGACAGAACAAACTATCTATCAACTATCAGTCATCTTAGAAGAATTCAATCACCACTTAGTAGAACTCAACCAAACTTTGAAGCAAGAGATTTGCACGCAACACACTTTGGAAGAATTTGTCCTAGTGAAACACCTGAAGGCTCAAATTGTGGTTTGGTAAAAAATCTTGCATTATCTGGAATAATTTCAGTAAATGTTCCTTCTGAGGAAATTGTTGAGAAATTATATGATCTTGGAACTGTACATTTCTTTGATGCAAAAGATGATTTGAAACAAGATGGAACTAGAATATTTGTCGATGGACGATTAATTGGATATTATAAAGATGGACTTGAATTAGCAGAATCTCTTAGAGATCTTAGAAGAAATTCAAAAATCCATCCACACGTTGGAGTTTCATTCCATAAATCTGATGAACACAAAGAGGCTACTCGAAGATTATATGTTAATTGTAATGCTGGACGAGTTTTAAGACCGTTAATAATTATCAAAGATAACAAACCATTACTTACTCAAGATCTTTTAGATAAAATTTCAAAGAAATTACTATCTTGGAATGATTTGTTAAGAATGGGTGTCTTAGAAATGATTGATGCAAATGAAGAAGAGAATTGTTACATTACATTAGATGAAAAAGATTCAAAGAAACACACTCACCTTGAAGTATTTCCACCAGCAATTTTGGGAGCAGGCGCATCTATAATTCCATATCCAGAACATAACCAATCTCCAAGAAATACATACGAATCTGCAATGGCAAAACAAAGTTTAGGATTTTCAACACCGATGATGAATACTAGTACATATGTTAGACAACACCTTATGTTATACCCACAAGTTCCAGCTGTAAATACAAAAGCAATGAAACTACTTGGATTAGAAGATAGACCAGCAGGTCAGAACTGTGTAGTTGCTGTATTGCCATTTGATGGTTACAACATTGAGGATGCAATTGTTCTCAGTAAAGCTTCTGTTGATAGAGGATTAGGTAGAACTTTCTTCTTTAGAATTTATGATGCTGAAGCAAAACAATATCCTGGTGGAATGAGGGATTCATTTGAAATTCCAAACGCTGAAGATAATGTAAGAGGTTACAAAGGTGAAAGAGCATATAGATTACTTGAAGAAGATGGTGTAGTAGCATCAGAGTCCCCTGTTAAAGGTGGAGATATTTTGATTGGTAAAACTAGTCCTCCAAGATTTATGGAAGAATACAGAGAGTTTGAATCATCTGGTCCTTATCGTAGAGATACATCCATTGGTGTAAGACCTTCTGAAGCTGGTGTAATTGATACAGTTGTAATGACTCAATCTAACGAGGGTGGAAAAATGTATAAAATTAGAGCAAGAGATATGAGAATTCCTGAAATTGGTGATAAATTTGCTTCAAGACACGGACAAAAAGGTGTACTTGGAATTTTAGCAAAAGCAGAAGACTTACCATACACTGCTGAAGGTATGTCCCCTGATGTTTTAATTAATCCTCACGCTTTCCCATCTAGAATGACTGTGGGTATGATGATGGAATCCATTTGTGGAAAAGCTGCATCATTCCGTGGAAAGAGATTTGATGGTTCTGCATTCGTTGGAGAGAAAATGGATGAAGTTAAGGAAGTTATGGATGCACATAATTTCAAATATTCTGGTAAAGAAATAATGTACGACGGAAGAACTGGAAAAGCATTCCCAGTTGATGTCTTTATTGGTGTAGTATATTATCAAAAACTTCATCATATGGTTGCTGACAAAATACATGCAAGAGCACGTGGACAAGTTCAGATGTTAACTAAACAACCAACTGAAGGTAGAGCTAGAGGTGGTGGATTGAGATTTGGTGAAATGGAAAGAGATTGTTTAATTGCTTATGGTGCATCAATGATTCTAAAGGATAGATTGTTAGATGAATCTGATAAATCTGATGTTTTCGTTTGTGAAAGATGTGGTTTAGTTGCTTATCATGATGTTAAACAAAGAAAATATGTTTGCAGAGTTTGTGGAGATAAAGCTAAAGTATCTTCAGTATCTGTAGCATATGCATTCAAACTATTATTGCAAGAAATGCAAAGTCTAAACGTTGCACCAAGATTGCTAATTAAGGAGAAACTCTAAGATGTCTATTCAAGCAATTAAAGCAATTGATGGAATTCGTTTCTCTGTTTGGTCTCCAACTGAAATTAGAAAATATTCTGTTGCTGAAATCACTGCTCCAGAAACTTATGATGAAGATGGAATGCCAGTTCAAGGAGGTCTTATGGATGGAAGACTTGGAACACTTGAGCCTGGACAAAAATGTCTCACTTGTGGTAATACTGCAGCCAGATGTCCAGGACACTTTGGTCACATTGAACTTGCAGAACCAATTTTACATATTGCATTTATTGATAATATCTACAAATTACTACAATCAACATGTCGTTCTTGTGCAAGATTAAAAGTTCCACAAGAAGATCTTAATGCATTTCAAAAAATTAAAGATAAAGGAGCTGCATACACAACTGTTTCACAAAAACGAATTCCTGAACAAATCATTGAAAAAGCAAAGAAAGCAAAAGAATGCCCTCACTGTGGAAAAACACAATACGAATTAGTCTTTACAAAACCAACTATCTTTGTTGAAAAAACTGAAATTGGTGAACACAGATTATTACCAATCACAATTAGAGAAAGATTCTCCCAAATCATTGATGATGATTTGTCACTTTTGTCTTATGACCCTGTAACTGCAAGACCTGAATGGTTTATTCTTCAAGCCTTGCCAGTTCCACCAGTTACTGTCAGACCTTCAATTATTCTTGAAACTGGAATTAGATCTGAAGATGATTTAACCCACAAAATGGTAGATATCATTAGAGTTAATCAGAGATTAAAGGAAAGTAAAGAAGCAGGAACTCCGCCATTAATTGTTCAAGACTTGGTTGATTTGTTACAATATCACTCAACTACATATTTTGACAATGAAGTTTCTGGAATTCCTCAAGCCCATCATCGTTCTGGACGTCCGCTCAAAACATTAACACAAAGACTCAAAGGAAAAGAGGGTAGATTCAGAGGTTCACTTTCTGGAAAGAGAGTTGACTTTTCTAGTAGAACTGTAATTTCTCCAGATCCTAACTTGGACTTGTCTGAAGTTGGTGTACCTGAAGCAGTTGCAATGAAACTAACTATTCCTGAAATTGTAACTGAATGGAACATAGAAAGAATGCGAAAATTAGTAATCAATGGACCTGAAAAATTCCCAGGAGTTAATTATATTGTAAGACCAGATGGTGTAAAAATTAGACTAGACTTTGTTGAAGATCGTTCAACAATTGCAGAAACACTTGAAATTGGATATTTGATTGAAAGACATCTTGCTGACAGAGATATTGTAATGTTTAACAGACAACCTTCACTTCACCAGATGTCTATCATGGCACACTATGTACGTGTACTTCCTGGAAAAACTTTCAGATTACACCCATCTGTTTGTCCACCATACAACGCAGACTTTGATGGTGATGAAATGAATCTTCACGTTCCACAAAGTGAAGAAGCAAGAGCAGAAGCAATTCTTTTGATGAGAGTTCAAGACCAATTAATTTCACCAAGATATGGTGGTCCAATTATTGGTGCCCTTAGAGACTTTGTAACAGGTGCATATCTATTAACCAAAGATGATACTATTTTGTCTGTTCAAGAATTTTCAAACTATGCAATGCTTGGAGGATTCACTGACGCACTTCCAAAACCATCTACTAAAGCAAAAGATGGAAGCCCTGCATACACTGGAAAACAATTATTCTCATTATTCTTACCAAGTGACTTTAACTATACACTAACATCAAAATGGTCAAAAGGTACTGGTGGAAAAGCAAATGACGTCGTAATTAAAAACGGTGAATTAATCAGCGGTGTAATTGACAAGACATCAATTGGTGCAGAGGAACCAGAAAGTGTCTTACATAGAATTACTAAAGATTATGGTAATGCCGTCGGAAAGAACTTTTTGAATTCTATCTTAATTATGGTAAAACAATTCATCACTCACTATGGATTTAGTTATGGTTATGGTGACTTGGAAGTTCCAGCAAAGAATGAACAACAAATTCTAGATGACATTAGTGATACATATGATGTTGTAGCAGATTTGACTGACCAATATGAAAAAGGAACATTGAAACTTACAAGAGGTATGAAAGCTGAAGAAGCTTTAGAAGCTTACATTGTAAATGAATTAGGTAAAGCCAGAGTTAAAGCAGGTGATACTGCAAATGATTCACTTGATGATGGTAATGCTGGAAAAATTATGGCCACCACTGGTGCAAGAGGTTCAGCACTTAACGTAGGTCAGATGGCTGGGGCATTAGGTCAACAATCAAGAAGAGGTAACAGAATGAACGAGGGATATGCAAATCGTGCACTAACTCACTATAAAGAACATGATAGTAATCCTGATGCACACGGATTTGTAAAATCAAATTATAGAACTGGATTAACTGCACTAGAATTTTTCTTCCACGCTATGGGTGGTAGAGAAGGACTTGTAGACACTGCAGTCAGAACACAACAAAGTGGTTACATGCAACGTAGATTGATCAATGCATTAGAACACATTAGATTAGAATATGATGGTACTGTAAGAGATCCTCATGGACACATTGTTCAATTCCTTTATGGTGAAGATGGAATTGATGTACAAAAAAGTGACCATGGTGAGGCATTCAATCCAAGTAGATTAGCTGCATCACAAGCTATGGTTGATTCTGGAGCAAAAGCAACAAAAGATGAAATTGAAACATTAACTAAAAAATACACTAAAACATTTAGTCCAAGATTAACTAAACTTGTAACTGATGCATTAAACAAATCTGGTCTTAGTAAATCTGGAATTGAAGCAGTATGTAAAAAAGGTCTTTCACTTTATGATAAAGCACGCGTAGAGCCAGGACAAGCAGTAGGAATTGTTACTGCACAATCTATTGGTGAACCAGGTACGCAAATGACTTTGAGAACATTCCACTTTGCAGGAATTAAAGAAAGAAACGTTACATTAGGTCTTCCAAGATTAATTGAATTAGTTGATGCTAGAAAGAAACCTGTTACCCCAACTATGGATATTTACTTAGAAAAAGAAAATAAAGGAAATAGGGAAAAAGCAATTGAAGTTGCAAGAAATGTTTTGCAAACTAAAGTAAGTGCTTTAATTGCTGATACTGAAACTGATTATTCTACAAACATTAAATTAATTTTAAGTGAGAACAGACTCCGTGAAAGGGGTTGCTCTGTTGCAGAAGTTGAAGCAGCACTTTCTTCTAATAAAAAATTCAAGATGGAAGTAACTGGTGAATTGATAACTTTGAATTTAGTTGAAGAAGTTGATACTGCAACTGCAATTGCAATTAGAAACAAAGTACTCAATACTACTGTTAAAGGCGTTCCAGATATTGAACGTGTAACATTAGTTCAAAAAGATGACGAATGGGTTATCCAAACTACTGGTTCAAACATTGCTAAAGTCTTAGAAGTTAAAGGAATTGACAAAACTAATGTCAGAACAAACAATGTCTTTGAAATTGCAGGCACTTTAGGAATTGAAGCCGCAAGATTTGCATTAATAGATGAACTTAATCATACATTGGGAGACCAAGGATTAGAAGTTGATAGTAGATACATCATGTTAGTATCTGATTTGATGTGTTCCCGTGGTTACATGCAACAAATTGGTAGACACGGTATTGCTGGTACTAAAGACAGTGTACTTGCAAGAGCCGCATTCGAAATTACAGTACCTACAATTGCACACGCAGCACTTGGAGGAGAAATTGAACAACTAAGAGGTATTACTGAAAATGTAATTGTTGGAAGTAACATTCCAATTGGAAGTGGTACTGTTGATTTGTACATGCAAGTGAGCAAAAAGAAATAGAATTAAGTGATAATTATGGCCGATGAAATTTCTACATTAATGACTAGTTGTCAAGGAAAAAGTGTTTTACTTCGTTTAAGAAATAACAAAACTGTTCAAGGAAACTTGATAGATTTTGATATTCACATGAATTTAACATTGGACAAAGCCGAAGACATTACTGAAGAAAAACATTTGAGTCTTGGAAAAGTTTTGTTACGAGGAGATAATATTTTAGCCATCTCTTTGCCTACCGATAAATCTTAAAATTTATTATCAAACATTAAATCTGATTTTAACTAATTTATCTCGTGTACGAATTTTTATTGGGATTTTTTCTTATTTTAGCCCCTGTTTATGCTGAATCTCTTCCTGATTATGACAAACCTTTTGCACCAATCTATACTGACAAACCTGCATATTCATGGACTGATAAAATAATAATTTCTATTAATGCCCCAAGTTGGAATACCAATTCAAATAAAATCGATTCAATTGGTGAAACTGATTCTCATCCAATAAAAATTTCATCAGGTGAAAATTTTTTAAAACCATATAGGTTGACTGAAACCTTATCGGGCTCTGGAATTTTTTCAGGCGAAATAATTCTAACAGGATTTTTGCATGATGTTGATGGTGATGGGAATTATGATACAAACCCAAAAACTTCTGGTACAGGACCAACAAATGGATTTTTAGAAGTTGACAATGATGATTCAATTACAATTTCTTTTGAATTTGCAGATGGTGTTGTATTAACTGATTCAATTCCAATAACATGGAATATGGGAGTAATTCAATTTTCAAAAGATGTTTTTCTTACAAGTGATTCAGTTGAAATTCGTGTAATTGATCACGATATGAATTTGAATCCTGAGGCAATTGATACAATTACGATAGAAGTTTTTTCAGATTCTGACAGTGGTGGCATACAAGTTGTTGCAACAGAAACATCTGAACGCTCTGGTGAGTTTATAGCAAATATTAGTTTGTCAACAAACACTTCTAGTGGAAATCGACTTTATGCAGTTCCTGGAGATAATATTTTTGCAAAATATGATGATCATACTTTACCAAAACCTTTTTCAAAATCTGATGAAATATCAATTGAAACTTCTGCTGCTGTTGATTACTCTATTTTGTCAATTAATAGAATACAAACTTCACCAATTTCTTTTTCTGATAGTTTTGGTAACCCTTTAGACTCTCTTATTTCACAAACACAAATGCAAATAGTTGGAACAATTGAAAATAAATTAAATTATGAACAAGAATTTATCTATTTTTTCCAAATTAAAAACTCTGATAATTCTGTACTTTCTTTATCGTGGATTCAGGGAAAACTTTCTCCTAATCAAATTTTAGATATTTCTCAATCGTGGATTCCTGAAAAACCTGACAATTATGTTTTAGAAACTTATGTGTGGAATTCGTTAAATGATTTCATACCATTGAGTCCTGCAATCTCATCTTCGATAACTATTGATTAATTTTATAAAAATCAAAAATAATTTTTAAATCATTTATTATACTTAGAAATATTTTTTCAATAAACCTATAAAGGACTCTCAAGACGATCGTGATAAGGAAACTACATGAGTAAAATACTTGAGAAATCATTGAAGGATGCCCGCAAAGAGAATAGATTGACAATGGGTAGTAAAGAAGTTTTGAACTCTGTAAATAATTCCAAGTTAATTGTATTATCTCAATCTGTAGACAAAAAAATGCTTGAGAAAATTGAATCTGATGCAAAAAAACAAAAAGTCCCCCTCGTAAACTTTCAAGGAACTTCAGTTGCACTAGGTAGATTGTGCGGCTTACAATTTAGAATTTCAACAATTTCATTTACATCAATTGACGAGGCAAATATCAAATCAATTTTAAACGATACAAAAACTGAGGAAAAAAATGACTAGTTGTTTTTTGTCTAACCTAAGTTTAAATGAGACATTTTTGGTCTGGAAATAAATAGGAATTCTTATGGCACAATCAATCAAACTTTCAACAGATCAAATGCGAATGATGTCGCTATTTCAAAATGTAACTGGTGCTGTTGCAAGAGATTGTATTGAAGATGAAAAACAAAATAGAGTAATTTTTGTAGTAAACACTGGAAAAATGGGGTTAGCCATTGGTAAAGGTGGAATGCATATCAAATCCTTACAAAATATGGTTAAACGAAATGTTGAACTAGTTGAATTTGATGAAGACCCTGCAAAATTCTTAACCAATTTATTAAATAATAAACTAATTTCTGAAGTAAAATTAAATACACGTGCAGATGGGACAAAACAGGCAATTGTTATGGTAGACCCAAGAAAGAAAGGAATTGTAGTTGGTAGAGAAGGAAGAAATGCTGAGAAAGCAAGATTATTAGCTAAACGATATTTTGATATTGGAAGTGTATTGATTAACAGTCCTGAAAGGGCAACAATGGAGTTATAGAAAATGAGAAAATCACCACTAGGATTATTTGCAGGTAGAGTACTAACTACTAAAAAGAAAAAACAACGCTGGGCAATTTCTACTTTCAAAAGAAGAAAACTTGGCATTGATAAAAAATCAGATCCTCTTGGAGGTGCACCACAAGGACGTGGAATTGTTTTAGAGAAAGTTGGTATTGCAGCAAAACAACCAAACTCTGCTATCAGAAAATGTGTTAGAGTTCAACTAATCAGAAATGGTAAATCAGTTACAGCATTCTTGCCAAGAGACGGTGCAATGAATTTCATTGATGAACACGATGAAGTAACAATTGAAGGAATGGGTGCAACACAAGGTGGTGCAATGGGAGATATTCCTGGTGTTAGATTCAAAGTTTCTAAAGTTAACGGTACATCATTACATGAGCTAGTTATCGGAAAGAAGGAGAAACCAAGGAGATAGAGAAATGGCTGAAACAAAAAACATGTTACTATTTAGAAAATGGGATTTATCAAACATTGAAGTAAAGGATCCTGGATTAAAAACTGCTATCTCACTAAGAAAACAAATCTTACCTTATACTTATGGTCGTTCAGCACTTAAACGATTTAACAAAGCTGATGTCAATATTGTTGAAAGATTAATCAACAAGACAATGCATTTCGGAAAAAAATATGCAAAAAATACTGGTAGAATGACTGGTAAAAAAGCTAGATTAATCAATACTGTAAAAACTGCTTTTGAAATAATTGAATTAAAAACTGGACAAAATCCTGTTGAAGTTTTAGTTAGAGCAGTTGAATATTCAGCTCCAAACGAAGATACAACTAGAATTGTTTATGGTGGTACTGTTTATCACGTATCAGTTGATGTTGCTCCAATTCGAAGAGTTGACTTGGCTTTGAAGTTCATTGCAGATGCAATTAAAGAAGCAACATTCTCAAACCCAAAACCAATTGAAGAACACATGGCTGAACAATTAATGCTTGCAGCATCTAATGACACCAATGCTCCTTCTGTAAAGAAAAAGCATGAGTTAGAGCGTATTGCACAAGCATCAAGATAGATATTTTACAAAATAATTTTTCACCAAATCATTATATTCTAAATTACTTGAATTTCTATCAAGTAGCCCGATAGTCTAGTGGTCAAGGATTCTGCCCTCTGGATCTCAAGAGTGGATAGGCGGAGACGGCAGTTCGAATCTGCCTCGGGCTACTGGTAATTATTTTATTCTAACTTCGTGTATGGCTGTTGCATAATCACATTTTGCTTTTAATCTCATGTATGGGATTAATTTGTAATGAATTGAATACGTATCATTTTCTCTTAGTAAAATTCCTTTTAGAACAAGAGAAACTAATCCTCTAGATGCAATTGTAATTGTTGTGTTTTTTTCCTTACAGACTCTTTCACGTTTTTCTTGAAATTGTTTTAATGAAAATGTAATATCGTTAATTTCTAAAACTAGTGGCCAAATAATTTCGGCCCACACAAATCTTCTGTTTTCTGTAGCTGCTGCATATTTTCCTTTTTCACTCAACATTAATAAGATCTGCAAAAGCGGATATAACTGAATACTTGTCTCAAAAAGAAATTCAAGAATCATTAGATTTGTTAGAAAAGGATTGGGATTTTGATCCTATCTTGAGAAAATTCGTATTAGGTCAAATTACTGATGTCTCTGACTATGCAGTAAAAGTCAAAGATGTAGTTTTTCACGTTCCATTTCTTAATTCAGAAAAAAAATATATCTTGTGGAAATGCTTTTGGCCTGATTGTCACAATTGTTGTGATAGACAAGGTAGATTGCCACTAACTTCTGATGATCTAATCACAATTGGTAAAGGTCTGAAATACAAAAACACTGCAGAATTTATCAAAAATGAGACTCTAACTGTAACTTATGATGAACCTGGTCCATCTGGTCAAATGACTACAATGACTACAATTAACCTCAAAAGAAAAACAGATGAGACTCCTGAAGAAGATGGAACTCACATTTCATGTCGATTTTTAGATGATAAGGGAGGCTGTAGTATGCATCCTGACAGACCTGGAGTTTGTTATCTTTACCCATTTGCAAGTTGGCTAGAAAATGAAGGTGGAAAGGCACGTGTTCATGCAACCTATCAATTTACAGGTGATTGCCCAGGATTTTATCTTGCAGATAATTTGGATCAAATGAAAGAAGAACTTCAAGCATATTCTACAACAATTTATGATTACAACATGGCAAGTAATAGAACAAACAGAGAAGGATTTAGTTCTGTTAGTTTCTCTTAGGCTTTAGCAACTTTTAGCAAATCTGCAATTCTGATATCCATTCCAAATCTGTCTTCGTTCTTTTTCATGTAACGGAAGATTGCTAAAAAGTCTGGCAATGCTTTTAAAAAGTTAAAGTCTTTGTGAATTTTTGCTCGGACAAAATTGAAAACTTTGGCATACACTTTGTAATGTTTTTCAACTGCTTTTTCATATGCTGCAAAGTCATGCATGTTTTCTACAAAGATATCTACACACTGCATGGATGGGATGATTCCTTCACCAAGTAGAGCATAAACTGTACCAATTGATTCGCCAACTCCTACAACTTTTCCAGAGTAGTATGGTTTGCATCTATCAGGTGTTGCAAGTCTAATTGGGCGGCCTTTAGTTTTGACAACTTTGCCTCCATGTTTTTTTAGAAATGCATCTGTTGCTTTAATGTGATTTTTGTTGTAATCTCCTGCTCCAATATGTGCCCATTTTTCACCTAGTGGGAAATACCAAAAGTATCCAGACATTCCTGGAAATGGTTCAATGTAAAAGTCATCGTATGGAACTCCGTTTTCGTATTCTACTTTGTATTCATAAGTTGGTAAAAAGAAATCTTCTTTCATCTTTGGTAAGTATACTCTGTGGAATCCAGTACAATCAACTATCATGTCATATTCTTTTTCTAACTCTTCTTTTTTTGGTGGATTGCCGTAAATTATTTTTGAATCTTTCATGAAATCTTTGATTAAAGCTAATTTGTCATATGTACACATTCCATGCAATCCGATATCGAATTTAACATTGTCATTCATTTTGACATGCATACTTTTTCCGTCATGAATTAAAAAGTCATCAAAATTTCTGCCAGTTTTTTTACAAAATTCTTGTAGTACTGGTTTGATTGTTCCCCATGCACAAATTGAGTCATGTGCTTCTTCTGATCTTAATTCATATCCTGTAACTTCGTGTTCTGTGTCTTTTAGTCTGGCCATTAGGTATGATCCAGCTACACCCATTCCCATTACTGCGATTTTCAAGATACTTTGCAGTTTCTTATCTCTAATAAATAGACTATCTGAATTCTAAATTTCTGGCACTAGTTTGATCGGATTTTAGCACTAGTAGAAATTATGAGTGCTGGTTATATACCAAAATTGACTTTGTAATGTTACAAGAACAAGTCTGTCATCTACAAACAATCGTTTGAGATCTTAAGACGAACACTGTCATCAGAAAAGGGATACTTTCTGATCTTAAGTGGCATGGGCTCTCATCGAATACCTCGCGGTAATGATCTTAAGCCCAAAAACTTCTTTTTTTTCACTTTATTTTTGAAAAGGGATAATATCTATGAGTAATATGCCCTAGTAATGCGAACAATTGGAGTCGTGATTGCTGTAGTTGCTGTTGGTATATTCATTGGAATAATTGCAACTGCTGATTATGGTGATTTTGTTAAAGAAAGGGAGTTGAGAAATCTGGAACTATCATACTATGAATTACAACAAAAAATTAAACAATGTGAAGAATTATCGGGATATTCTCAAGACACATGTAAAGAAGAACTAAAAAGGTTTGAAGCATCTCATGAAAAAATGATTCAAAGATATGAGGGATTTACAGGTCTTGAAGTTTATCAAATGGCAAAGGATGGAAAAAATTCTCTCCTTCAAAGCGATGAGTTTTGGAATACATATGAACAACAACTTCAGAATTGTCGTGAAACCTGGATTGGTAATGAAGAACAACTCAATTCATGTATACAACAGGTTCATGTTGATTTAGATATTGAAAACTAGTTCTCTTTTACTGTCCAGAAATTAAATCCCATACAAATCCAATTATTTCTTTAATCATATGGTGTATTTTGCAAAAAGTAGTTAATTTCGTGGGTAAATTACGCATGACCTTGATCGAACCAGATTTTGACACATCTGGTTAACTCTAAATTTTACAATCAGTACTGTTGCGAGGGATTTGTAAGATTTGCAGAGGATTTACTATACTACAGCTAGCTAAAGTTACTATTCCTTATGATTCAGAAGTAAAGTTTGCTTATGTCTGCTCGACTTGCAAAAATCGACACTAATTATTCAATTAAGATTGCTGGTTTGAATGGTCTTGCATGTCTAGCTTTGCCTTTAGGATCATAGATGTCGTCATCAGTTGCACCAAACACTTCAATGTCTACTCCGAATTCTTTTTTACCAATACTTGATAGCTCTGCAGACAAGAATTGTTTTTCATCAAATTCTTCAGATTCTAACTTTGTTGATTTAATTTCTTCAGATTCTGAATGCAAGTCTTTGATTACTTTTTGAATAAAGTCTGGCATTTTTTTAGCATCTGTAGTTTGAGGATCTGCAATCAACTCTTTCATTACTACACCCATATTGTTTTGTCCTCCTACCATAATTCCTAAAATTTTTCTATAAACTTTGGATTTGAATTCATCAGAGTTTACATAAATTACAATTTTTTGTGGAGTAATTTTTGTAACTTTTAGGATATTTGCAATATCATCAATTGTTGATTTTAGTAATTCTTCGGATTGAATTGATGTGGCATCAACATTTTCTTTTGAAAATTCAGGCCATGCTGATTTTGATGCAAGTTCTGTATATCCTAATTTTTCCCACATCTCTTCAGCTACATGTGGTGCAAATGGAGATAGCATTGCAACTCTTGCTGAATTGATTTTGTGCAATATTCCTGAAACATTGTCTCTTTCTTTAGCCTCGACTCTCTTTGAATACCAGCTCAAATCAGATTCAAATGAAAATAGTATGTCATGGAGTCCTTCTCTTAGCCTCATTTTCTCTACAGCTTCTGTAACTTGGGCAATCATGCCTTGAGTTTTCGATAAAATCCATCTATCTTCAGCCTCCAAATCCCCTACATCTGATGCTTTGAGGCTGCTGCACTCCTCTAGTAGAGATTCTAGCTTGCTTTGAATGCCAGTTACACTGTCCATGTTGAAATCAGCATCTTGAAGTAATTCTGCTGATGAGATAATTGCTAATCTGATTGGGTCTGCTCCGTGGTCTTTGATTGCAGTTCGTAATGGAATAATATTTCCCATACTCTTACTCATTTTTGCGCCATCCATCATTACTGAACCGTTTACAACAATTTCTTGTGGCCATAATTTTTTCTCAAATATTGCAACATGGTTTAAGACAAAAAATGACAAGTGATTTTGAACTAGGTCCCGTCCTGAATGTCTAGAGTCAACTGGATAAAAGTATTGGAATTCTTTTTTGACCATACTAATTACATCTTCAGATAATTTTGATGTACTAACAGCTAGTGACATGTCTCCTTTATCAAGTAAAATAAAATCAAAGAATTCTTTTGTAAGATTTTCAGGTTTTAGTGTTCCATCATTTACAAATCTTGACATTGTATAATATGCCATGTAAATTACACTATCAGATAAACTCTCAACAATCCAATCTTTATCCCAAGGTAGATTAGTTCCCAATCCTTGTTGTCTTGCACATGCTCTTTCATGTAGCCAATCAATTACTTCTTTGAATTCTGTTGTAATTTTATTTGGTAAAATATTCATTTCATCAAAACAATTTCTTGCAGTTTCTTTCCATTCTTCATCTCCATAATTCAAAAACCATTGATTGTTCAATACTTTAACAACACATTCAGTTCCACAACGACATTTTACAGGAGCATTTTCAAGCACTGGGAATTTTTCTAGATGTTTATTTTCCATTAACCAGTCTCTGACTTTGTTTCGTCCAAACTGAACTTTCTCATTTTGGAAATCTCCACATTTGTCATTTAGTTTTCCATCTGTGAATTCTTTGAGGTATAACTCATTTGTTGCCTCTTCTAATTTTTGGTCAGATTGGTCTGACACTCCCATTTTCTCACAAATCTCTTTTGCAGGAATCTCTCCATATCCTTCAGTGGAAATAATTGGAATAGGCTCAATTTTTGAGGCTAATTCATGATTTTTAGCCTTGAGATCCATTAATGCCTGGTAATCTTTTGGTGCGTGAGCTGGAACTGACATGACTAGACCTGTACCTATTGCAGGCTCTACGAATTCTGCTTCTAAAATTGGAATCTCTTGATTGTTGTGTAATGCTGTAGCATATTTCCCAATAATTTCAGTTCCTGCAATATCTCCTTCAATTGTAATTTCTTTTCCAAAGAATTCTATCTTCTTTGCACACTCTTCTGAAACAATCCATTTTTCATCATCAGCTTTAATTTTTTTGTAAATAGTATTTGGATTAACCCAGAGATTTGTAATTCCAAAAATTGTTTCAGGACGAAGTGTTGTTACTGGAAATATGTATTCACCAAACTTGAATTTGACTAAATGGTTCTTGTCATCAATTTTTGGTTCAACATCTCCCATTGTATCGTGTTGTGATACAGGGTTTTGATCACGTGGACACCATCCTACTGGATGTGAACCTTGAATGATTTTCCCATTTTCTTTTAGTGTTGTAATCTGCCATTCAATAAATTTTTGATAACCTGGAACAATTGTAGTAAACTCTCTTCTCCAATCAATGGAATAACCCATCTCAATCATTCCAGCTTTAATTTCTTCATGGAAATAATCTGCAATCTTTATTGGTTCAACAAACGTTTTGATATCTTCTTCTGGAACATGATAGATGTTTCGTAATCCATCAAGAATTTCTTTTTCTTGAGATTGGATTCTTTTTGCCATTCCCAAAACAGGTGTGCCAGTATAATGAAATCCCATTGGGAATAATACGTTGAATCCTCTCATTCGGTAAAATCTTGCATGAACATCAGCTAGTGTGTATGTTCTTCCGTGTCCAATGTGTTGTGGTGAGTTTGGATATGGATATGCAACTGTTATGAATTTTTTTGGTTTCTCATTTGGATTTGTTTCAAAGTCTTTTGACTCATCCCATTTAGCTCGCCATTTGGTTTCGATTTGGTTCCAGTTAATTTCCATTTTTCATTTATCCTAAAATCATTGATTTTGCTTTTTGTATTGCCTCGTCTTTTTTAGATGTGTCTTTACCTCCACCTTGAGCAAATTTAGCATCGCCGCCTCCAGAACCTCCCAAAATTGAGGCTATTTCCTTGGCAATTTCACCTGCATTTACGCCTGATTTCTCACCTGCAAATATCATTACTCGTATGGTTGGCCCAGCTTCAAAAATTCCACAAAATGCTGCAGTGTCGTCTTTAGCAACTAGCTTCTTGCCAAAGTTTTGATTGAAATAATCATCATAATTTTTACTTGATGTAAAGCAAAGTTTTCCTTTACTGTTGATTTCTTCAGAGTCTAATGATTCTCCTGCTAGAATTTTCTCTATGAATACTGGAATTTTCTCTCTTGCTTTGTCTTTGTTTTCTTCTCTTTGTTTTTCTAATTGTTGTTTTTCAATTGCTTGTTGTTCTTTTTTCTTTGACTCTTCTTCTTGCTCTTTGACATATTCAAATGCATTTGGTCCTGAAACAAATTCTAAACGAACAACCCCGTCTTGAATTCTCTTGGTCTTTGTAATTTTGATTAATTCTATATCTCCAGTTTTCTTTACATGGGTTCCACCACAAGCTTCAATGTCTTTATCTTCAATTGATACAATTCTTACAGATTTTACTGGAACTACTCCACCTTGATAAATTCTAAATCCGTATTGTTGTTCTGCAGTACCTCTATCAAAATATTCAATTTTTACAGGATAGTTATCTTTAATCATTTTATTTGCTGCATCTTCGATTTGTTTTACTTGTTCATCATTTAATGATGAATGATGTGTAATGTCTAATCTTGCGTGATCATCATCTTTGAATGCAGAGTGTTGCCAAACCCATGATCCTAATACACTTCGAGCTGATGTATTGATGATGTGGGTACTAGTGTGGTTTTTAGTAATGTTAGAACGTCTTGTTGCATCCACTTTACACTGAACTGTATCTCCTTCATTTGGAGTTCCACCTTTTAATTTATGAACAATAATGTCTGCATGTTTATCCACATCAACTACTTCAAATCCTGCAATACTTCCGTGGTCTGGTTCTT
Source organism: Nitrosopumilaceae archaeon (assembly GCA_013867245.1). The sequence goes on along the minus strand of JACENB010000163.1, from coordinate 210 downwards.
GACCTCCACCTCTGGCATAAAATGATGTTTTGTCTAATACCACTTGATCATCAAATACTTTGATTACTTTAGCCTCAAATTCCATGGGGTCATCTTTGTAAAATAGAGTCTCAGTTTCTGGAAGTTTCTCTAATGGTAATTCTGTAATTGCTTTTTTCTTTTCTGATTGGTGTAAATCTGATAATTTCGAGTAAAATGATGATGGAACTT
>JACENB010000041.1 GCA_013867245.1 Nitrosopumilaceae archaeon | reverse complement strand
TACAAGTATTGGGAAATGGCTTGCATGATCAAAAACCAGAAACACCTAAAGAATCAAAAATTGATAATTTCGTAATTGCAAATAATAGCAATTGTTTAGAATCAATGGAAAAAATAGCTAAAACAAAAGGATACAAAGTGACAAGAATTCAGAATTATGGAGATATCAAAGAGGTTGTAAAAAAAATTCTAGAGAATATTTCTGAAGAGCAAAAAACCTGTTTAATTTTTGGAGGAGAACCAACTGTCAAAGTATTAGGAAAAGGAGAAGGAGGTAGAAATCAGGAATTAGTATTAAGAATTTTAAAAAATACACAGAAATTTAAAAAAATCACAATTGCATCAATGGGGACCGATGGAATTGATGGTAATTCCAATTTTGCAGGTGCAATAATAGATAATGTTAAAGTGGATTTGAATGTCATGAAAGAATTTTTAAAAAATAGTGATTCAGCAAGATTTTTTCAAAAACAAAAAGGCAACATAAAAACAGGTTATACACACATGAATTTGATGGATATAGGCGTAATTTTGAAATAAAATATCAACGCTGTCTTTCATAAAACTCAACAGGATGATCAAATTGACGATTATAATCAACCTCTATCCAAAATTTTTCCTCATCGATTTCCTTACCTTCAGAAATCCACACATTTAGAATTTTTTGCATAAACATTTGAGTGGTGCTGTCAATTTGAGGCCTAACACCTGTTTCAGTTTCTATACGATCCCGCTCTTGTTTGAATTTGGTAAGTAATTTTTTGAGATGTTTTCCATTGATGTTTGCAGCTTTATTTCGTTTGGCAGCATCTAAATCTTTTTTAAAATTGGATAGAAAACCCATATCTAAACTAGATTAGTTTTTTTAAAAAGAGTTACTCAAAAAATAAAAAAATTATTCAATCAACCTGTTATCTTCTTTAATTGTATTTAAGACGAGATGGGTCAATGTATTTTCAACATTAGATATTGCAGAGATTTTTTTGATAAATTCACTTAATAATTCACGAGTTTTGAATTTTGCAATTACAACCATATCGGCATCTCCAGTAATATCATAAACTGCAATTACACTATCATTTTTTGCAATTTCATTTTCAATATCTAACATTTTACCTTTGTTAGTTTTAATTTCAATTATTGCAGTAATATCAAATCCAAGTAATTCATGATTCAAACGAACTGAATATCCCTTGATGATTTTTTCTTCTTCTAGTTTTTTAATCCTAGAAAGAATTGTGACAGTAGACACACCCAATCTATGAGATAATTGTCGTGCAGATTGTCTGCCATCTACTGAAAGATGTTTTAAAATTTCAATATCTTTATCATCCATATTAGATATTATATAGATCAAACAAATATTTAAAAATATTGTATAAATTCAAATGAATTTCATTAAAATGTGTAAAATAGTTATTAAAATTTAAATTAAAAATCATAATTAGTTAAATATCTTAAAATGAATAATTTGTTATGTTTGGAGTTAAAATTTAATGTCTACAGCATATGTTCTAATAAATTGTGATTTAGGTTCAGAAGAATTTGTAATTTCAGAACTCAAATCAATTGAAGGAGTAATTGAAGTTCATGGCACATTTGGAGCATATGATATTCTAGCAAAAGTGCAAGCAGAGTTAGTAGAAAAATTGAGAGAGACAATTACCTGGAAAATTAGAAAAATTGTTAAAATTAGATCAACATTGACATTAATGGGAATTGAAGGACAGGGATAATATCAAATAATAAAACTCATCTAGGTGCATAATTAGATTAAATAACCTATGAATAAAGTGGATATGGATTCAACTCCATTAATTATGGACATGGTCAGCATAATCTCAACAGTATCACTTGGGTTACTTGCTGTTTATGTAATGAGTTCCATGATTAAAGATAAAAGAAAACAGTATGAAGATAATCCATTTTAAAAAGTATATTTAGAAATAATTTTTTTATAATTTCATCTAGTAAATTCCCTACATTTACAATCGGCTACTAAACAAGTTTCTCCATTTCTAATATGATCATACGAAAAATGTTTACATGATTCATTTTTACAAATTCTTCTTTGAATTTCTCTTTTTACAATTGCTTGAGCAATTTCATTAGCCTTTTTTTTTGAATACCCCTTTTTATCCATGTAAAAATGAACTATTCCATTATAGACTAAATTTGGATTAAATTGTTTTTCAAGCAATCATTTTCGCCTATTTCCACGCCTAATTTTCTGGTTTTCATGATCTTTACAGTCACATTTTTTTTCTTTACATGATTCTTGAATTTGAAACATCATACACAATATTCATAATGATAATATTTCAAATTCTCTTAAAATTTTCTTTTCAAATGTTTAATTTTTTCTAAAATATTAAAAAAATGATGATAAAAAAGTGGAAAACGTAGCCTTTCTTTAAATTTCTATATTTCCACGTTTCCCATAGTTGTATTGTCCTTCACCATTCAAGTGTCCTAACAAATAATGGATTGGTAGACAAGATAATTCTACTCAAAATCACATTTAACTAGTCCTGTTTCTTTTCCTCATTTTTGTTCAAAATATTAAAAAATTCTTCACAAATATTTAATTTGGATTTTAAACAAAATATGATTTTAAACCGTCATTAGATAGATAATTTGAATTGATTAATGTGGATATCTTATTCAATTCTCATTACCCATCTGAAGTTTTCAAATTATTACTTGTCAATAATTGTATTAAAATTATTTCTAAATTAAAATTAAAATTCATTCATTCTTTCTTAGAATTTCTAACAAAACAAAAATTAAAGCCAACTAATCACATCCTTTACGTAATGTAGCAGGTAGGCTTACACCAGTAACACGATGGGGAATTTGTGACAATGGATATTGTGTTGGCTCATACATGAAATAGACTATTACAAAATAAAAGGTTGATCTGTTAGCATCTTTAATTATTTTTAAAAATCAGAATAATTTTTTAAAAAACAAAAGTGTAATGTTAAGACCAATTATCCAGAGAGTTTCTCACTAAAGGTTGTGCACTAATTCCCAATGTTTTCAAATGTGTTGCAAATTCTTCAACAAAGCCATGTATAGTGTAAACTTGTTCTGCACCAGATTTTACTACCATATCTACAAGTTCATTAAAATCACAATGATCACTCATAGTAACTGAATAATCAGCACGACGGCCAAAAGAAAATTTCTTAGATTGTGCCCAACCACTAAACCCTATTGTTACTGCACCGTATTTTGATTTCATTTCTTGAAGGAATTTATTTTTTGCAGATAAAACAGGAGTAATCATCACCCAAGGTTTTTTTTCTAATAGACCATTTTTTTGAGCTTCAGAATGACCAAGACAATCCTTTAAAGAAATTCCAAATTTTTGATGTAAAATATTCATTTCTTTAATTGAATCATGCAAATATAGAGGATCCCAATGACCAAACATTTGTGTTAAAGTTTGAGCCTTTCCAAGCTGATATCCCATCAAGATCACAGGAATTCCCTTTGCATAAAGATCAGCAATTAATTGGTTAACCTGATTTTGAATTTCATCCATTTCAGGAAATGTAAATTCAGGTAACCCAAAAGTACATTCAGTGATTAATGTTTTACATTTAGGTATTTTTGCAGCCTTTAGAAATCCCCTATCACGGGTACAAATATCGCCAGTATAGAAAAGATCATCAAATAACAATCCCTTAGACCCTAATACATGTCCACTATCAATTAAAGAAAAACCATCAATGGATTGAACATGATTTTTCATTGTAAATCCACGAAGTCCTGAAATTTCATTTGTTTCAATTGAAGACAAAATAGTACCCCCATTTTTGGATGGCAGATGATCAGAATGAGCATGAGAGACAAAATTAATCCCATCCAAATCAGTTTTTTTGGGATCCAAGTAAACTGTTCCAATATCAGTCTCACACAGAATTCCATTTTTTGTCATCCTGACTTTACTAGGCAATAAAAAGAAAAATTATTGGATTTGATATAAATTGCAGGTTTGATCCACTATTGACTAGTTGCTAAATCTCGGAATTCTAATCTCAGGACGTGGAAGCAATATGGAATCCATTTTAAAATCAATTAAAACTAAAAAAATTCCAATAAATCCAGCAGTTGTAATTTCAAACAAACCAGATGCAAAAGGTTTGGCAATAGCAAGAAAAATGGGAGTGAATGTAGAAATAATTGAAAGTAAAAACTTCAAAGGCAGTAGAACAGATTATGATAAAAAAATAATGAACGTATTAACAAGTTACGGAGTTACTCCAAGAAACGGACTTGTTTGCCTTGCAGGATTTATGAGAATTATTAGTCCAGGATTTGTAAAAAAATACAAAAATAAAATTATTAACATACATCCAGCATTATTACCATCATTTCCAGGTTTAAATTCACAAAAACAAGCATTGGACTATGGTGCAAAATATACAGGTTGTACAGTTCATTTTGTAGATGCAGGAATGGACACAGGTCCTGTGATTATTCAATCAGTAGTAGAAATTAAAGAAAAAGATACAGAAAAATCATTATCTAAAAAAATTCTAAAAGAAGAACACAAAATATACTCTGAAGCAGTCAATCTAATTGCCAGAAAAAAAATCAGAATCGTAGGAAGAAAAACCCATATTTCTTAAGAATCAGGCCCACCAAAAAAATACAAAGCTTTGAGTTCCTTTGTATTAGAATGAAAATAATGAGGTATATTTTTACCCACAAAAAATAATTTATCTTTTGAAATTTTGTAGTCTTTATTTTTAATTTTAAGAAATCCATTTCCAGAGATTATAAAATATACTTCATCACTTTCATGAGGTTCTTGAGTATCTTCTTCTCCGGGTTTTAATATCAAAATTCCAGTAGCAAGATTATCTTTATTTATAAAAGTGTGAAAATATGAATCACTTTTTTTAATTTTATCTAAATTATCTTTTAAATTAAATTCTAATTTCAATTTATTCAACAGATGAATTAAACATTTTTTTCACAGGTTCCGTACTCATAAAAGAATGTAATTTTGGATGAAATTGTTGATGTTCAGGACTTTGAATCATAGTCATAAAAGTTTCCTGAGTTTCATGCTCAACGATTATTCGATAGCTGCCATCAGGAGATTTTAGAAATCTTCGGGATACAAATCCAGGAAAAGAGGATAAGACTTTATTTGATTCAGAAAATAGAGTTTTGAAATCATTTTCAGCACCTTCTTTGAGTTGCACATCAGCCATCATGATAAACATATTGATGTTTTAAGGAGCCCACTTAATTTTCTTTCTCAAATTCTTGACAACAATTCCAAGAATTAAATATCAACAAATTGTAAAATGGTCATGACGGGAACCAAGATTGATGGGAAAATAATTGCTCAAACAGTAAAAGATAGAGTCAAAAAATCAACATCAGAATTAAAAAAAGAAGGGATCAATCCATGTTTAGCTACAGTTCTGGTAGGAAACAATACAGCTTCAGCCACATATGTAAGAAATAAGCACAAAGCATGTGAAGAAGTGGGAATAATCACTAAAGACCACAAATTAGATGAGAATACAACACAACAACAACTTAGCAGTATAATTGATGAATTGAATACAGATTCAACAGTTCATGGAATTTTAGTTCAATTACCATTACCAAAACATTTGAGTGAATTTGCAACAACATCACGTATTTCACCATTAAAGGATGTAGATGGTCTTACACCACATAATGCAGGATTATTATCAATGGGAAAAGCAGCACTTGTAGCGTGCACTCCATCAGGAGTAATGGAAATGTTTGACTATCACAATATTGAGTTACAAGGAAAAAATATAGTTCTAATTAACAGAAGTAATCTAGTAGGAAAACCACTATATCATTTATTGTTACAAAAAAATGCCACAGTGATCACATGCCATTCTAGAACAAAAGATATTGAAAAATTTTGTCAAGCAGCTGACATTATTATCACTGCAGTAGGGGATAGAACAAAATTCATTCTCACTCCAGAAATGATTAAAGAAAAATCAATTGTTATTGATGTAGCAATTTCAAGATTTCAAGATAAATTAGTGGGGGATTGTGATTATGAGAAAATTATTGAAAAGGCATCATTTGCCACTCCAGTTCCAGGAGGAGTAGGTCCAATGACAGTTGCAATGCTATTAAAAAATACAATTACTGCGGCATCACTTGGAACTCAAATTGGAAGACAATAACAAAAAATCACTGAGGGAACTTCTTTTAGAAAGAAGAGACAACACATCCTTTGATTTACTAAAAATTGCAAGTAAGAAAATGCAAAAAAGAATTAACAAAGTATATGCTTTCAAAGATGCTCAAAAAATTGGACTCTATTATCCAATTGGAAGTGAAATTCTCACTCAAGACATCATTCAAGAATTAATCAGTAAAGGAAAAGAAGTATTTTTACCTAAAGTAATTGGAAAAAACATGGAGTTTAGAAAAATTGAAGATTTTGGAAGTCTAGAAATGGGAAAATTTGACATTATGGAGCCCAAAGATAATTGTCAAGTGAGTGACGAATTAGACATCATAGTTGTCCCAACAGTAGGAATTTCACCATCAGGAGTTAGATTGGGATATGGTCATGGATTTTATGATAAATTTTTAGAAGGAAAAAACACCGTAACGATTTCTCTAGTATTAGAGAAACAAATCATTAAGAATATTCCAAAATCAGATCACGATATAAACATGGACTGGATTATCACAGAAGATAGAATGTTTCAAACTCAAAAATAAGATAAACCCTTTTTTCCAATATCATTTCTACAAAATTTGTTAGACCAATTGATTTTTTCAATTTCAGAATATGCAGTATTAATTGCAGATTCTAAAGAATCACCTAATGAAGTGACACCCAAAACACGTCCACCATTAGATAAAATTTTTCCATCCAATTTTTTTGTTCCAGCATGAAAAACACTAGTACTATTTGAAATATTTTCAAATCCAGTAATTTCATCATTTGTAGAATATGAACCAGGGTAACCTTCAGATGCTAAAACCACACATACAGCAAATTGATCTTTCCAAGACAGTGAAGGCATTGAAGATAAAGTTCCATCAACACTTGCAGAAAAATAATCATACAAATCAAAATCCATTCTCATTGTAATTGGTTGACATTCAGGATCACCCATACGGACATTGTATTCCAAAACATATGGTGTGTTATCTTTGATCATTATTCCAGCATACAAAAATCCCTTAAACGAAATTCCCTCATTTTTCATCGCATGAATAGTTTTTTCAATCACTTCTTCTTGAATTTTTTTTGCTAAATCATCAGTCACAATAGGAGTTGGAGAATATGCACCCATTCCACCTGTATTAGGACCCTTATCATTATCAAAAACCCGTTTATGATCTTGACTAGATGCCATCGGAAGTGCTACATTTCCATCAGATAGAGCAATGTATGAAGCCTCAATTCCGTCAATTCTTTCTTCAACAATTATTTTATTTCCAGCATCACCAAATGTTTTTTTTACTAAAATTGTTTCAATAGCAGAAATAGCTTCAGCGTCACTATTACATACAATCACACCTTTTCCAGCAGCTAATCCATCGGCTTTGACTACAACATTGAAATCAATAGATTGAACATATTCAATGGCTTTTTGAGCATCATCAAATATTTCAAACCGTGCAGTAGGAATATTATTTCTCTTCATGAAATTTTTTGCCCAAATTTTACTTGATTCAAGTTGTGCAGCTGCTTGAGAAGGACCAAAAACTTTCAGGTTTAATTTATTGAATTTATCTACAATTCCAGAAGCTAATGGATCTTCAGGACCAACTACAGTAAAACAATTATTTTTTTGTGCAAATTCAGCTAATCCATCTAAATCATCTACATCAATTGCAACATTGTTCTCAGTACCGCCATTTCCAGGAGCAGTGTAAACGGTTTCAACATGATTACTTTGAGATAATTTCCAAGATAATGCATGCTCTCGTCCACCAGAACC
>JACENB010000133.1 GCA_013867245.1 Nitrosopumilaceae archaeon | reverse complement strand
TTGTCTGTGATGCCGTTGAAGGTATCATGACTCAAACTGAGACCGTAACTAGAATGGCACTTGAAGAAAGAGTTAGACCTGTATTGTTTATCAACAAAGTAGACAGACTCATCAAAGAACTTCGTTTAACTCCTGAAAAAATGCAAGCACAACTTGCAGAAGTCGTTTCAAACTTTAACCAATTAGTTGATACTTATGCTGAGCCTGAATACAAAGAAAAATGGAAAGTGTCTATTCAGGATGCTAGTGTAACATTTGGTTCTGCAAAAGACAGATGGGCAATCAATGTTGATTTGATGAAAGAGAGAGGAATTACATTCAAAGATGTTATTGATGCATACACAAATGAAAAGGTCGATGACCTAGTTGAAAAGGCACCTTTGGCTGACGCTGTACTTGGAATGGTTGTAAAACATCATCCAACTCCTGCTGAAGCTGTGAAATACAGAATCCCACAAATTTGGAAAGGTGATTTAGACTCTGATATCGGTAAAGCATTGCTTGCATGTAGTGATGACGGTCCAACAATTATGATGATTGTAAACATGGTATTAGATCCTGCAGCAGGTCCTGTTGCAATTGGTAGACTATTCTCTGGAACAATCAAAGATGGACAAACTATCAATATTATAGATGCAAAACGTGAAGGAAGAATTCAATCTGTAAATTTCTTCATGGGAAACCAAAGAGAACAAGTAAGTGAACTTGGAGCTGGAAACATTCCTGCATTATTGGGATTAACTGAAGCTAGAGCAGGTAACACATTAGCTTCTATCAAAGAAATACCTGTGTTTGAAGGTGTCAAATATGTTTCAGAACCAGTCGTCCAAGTTGCAATTGAACCAAAACATCCTAAAGATTTACCTAAACTAGTTGAAGTTCTCAAACAATTAACAATTGAGGATCCTAATCTTATTGTAAAGATTGATGAGGAGAGTGGCGAGACCATTGTTGCCGGTATGGGTGTATTGCACTTGGATGTTGCAACACACCGTATCCAAGATGCAAAAGTTGAGATTGTAACATCAGAGCCTTTGATTAACTATAGAGAAACTGTCAAAGCTGGATGTGAGCCAATCATGTCAAAATCTCCAAATAGACACAACAAGATTTTCATGAAAGTAGAGCCACTAGAGCCTGAAATTGCCAACATGCTAAGAACTGGTGAAATCAGTGACATGAAAGACAAAAAGGTAGTTGCTGACTTGCTTAAAGGTGCTGGATGGGATACTGATACAATCAAGAGAGTCATGAAATTTGATTCCCGTGGTAATGTTTTGATTAACGGAACAAAAGGTGTTCAATTTGTACAAGAGTCAACTGATTCTATCAACTCTGGATTTGATGAAGTAATGAAAGAAGGCCCACTCTGTAAAGAACAGATGAGAGATTGTAAATTCACATTTACTCACTTTGTTCCTCACGAGGATACTGCACACAGGGGTCTATCTCAATTAGGCCCTGCATCTCGTAGAGCATGTATGGGTGCATTACTTACTGCAGGAACTGCTGTACTTGAACCAACTTTAGCAATTGAAGTTCGCGTACCAACTGATCTTGTTGGAAATGTTGCAACAGTACTTTCCGGAAAACGCGGTAAGGTTCTTGACATGGCACAAAAAGGCGCATCAAGTATTGTAACAGGTGAGCTTCCAGCTTCTGAAACCTTTACTCTATCTGAAGAGATGAGAGGTCAAACTGCTGGTCGTGCAACATGGAACACTTCCTTCAAAGAATGGACTGAAGTTCCAAAATCAATGTTAGCAACAGCTGTTGCAGACATTAGAAAGAGAAAAGGCCTTGCTCCAGACCCTCCTAGAGCAGACGAATTCATCGACAGAGAATAGATTTTAAATTTTTTTACAAAAAATATTTTTAATTTATGGACAACCTTCACAATCAGTTGAGATTATTCCATCAAACTTTGCATATTGCATGTTAGAATTTGTCAAATCAGCTAGGGTGAGGTCTGCATCTGTAAAATCTGCTTGAATCAATATTGCGCTAGTCAACATCGAACCCTCTAG
>JACENB010000072.1 GCA_013867245.1 Nitrosopumilaceae archaeon | reverse complement strand
GAAAATATATTCAGACATTATCAACAATCCAATAAACATTGGAATGAATATTGAAAAAGAAAGTACAAGGTATTTTGGATTAGAAAAAACGAATTTGATTGTGTTTGTCATCTATACCAATTGGTCCAGAACTTGTTTAAAGACTGAAAATGGTTGTGCGCCACCAATTTGTAATTGTCCATCAGAACCTACAATAAAGAATCCAGGAGTTCCTTTTACACCATGATCTCTTGCTTGTTGAGTATTGTACTGAACACGTTTAGAATATTTTCCAGAGTCTAGACAACTTTCAAACAATTCCATATCCAACCCCATTGAAAATGCAAAGGCTTTTAGTCGTTCACCATTAGCCCATCCACCATCAATTTTGTCTTCTTGTGCATTGTATAACATATCATGATATTCCCAATACTTTCCTTGATCTTCAGCACAGTAAGTTGCCTGAGCTGCTGGACTAGAATCTCTACCTAAAAATGCCATATCAACAAAAACCAAATTTACTTTTCCAGTGTCAATATAATCACGAGTGATGGATGGTTTAGTGTCATGGAACCAATTGTAACATTGATGGCATTGATAGTCACCAAATTCAACAATAGTTACAGGAGCATTAGGATCACCCAAAATTGGAGAGCCCATTGCAGTGGAGATTGTTCCATGAGTCCTACTCATGTCAAAATTTACAGTTTCAGAAGGAGTAGAAGAAAAAGATACGGCTACACCTGCAATAATAGCAATAACAACGACGCCTATAATCACGCCTTTTTTATTCATGTTCAAAAGAAACGAAATGAGTTAAAAAAACTTATTCCAAGTTTTCAGATGATCTTCGTTTAAACAAACTGGTAAATTTCGCAATTGCAGTATCAATTGGACAAACTTCACACCGAACACCAGTGTGGTTATCAAGATGCTTTTCAAATCGATCTCGAGATTCAAAAATTAGATCACATTTTTCGCAATAAACCTTTGAGATATTATTTCTTGAGGGTTTATCCATATCAGATAACAGGAATTAGTGCTTATAAAGATCCTGTTGAAATTCAACATATGAGAAAAATTCTGGATAAGTTTGTGACGGGATTTTTTGTAGTAGTTTTAGGAATTGCATGGTATTGCAGTACAAAATTCTACATCAAACCAGACAAAAATTCAATAGTTGTCTACGATGTTTTTGGCAAGGAAGTAAAACTAGATGGGGTCAGAGTTGATTTTAGAACACATGGTGTTGCACAGAGTTACATTTCAGAATACAAAAAAAGATACCCTCACTACAATTTCGCTATGGCAATAGAAATTCCAGAAATTAAAAACAATACAATACCCAGAATCTTTAAAAAAATTCACAGATAATGAATTCTCATATGAGTTTCTAGTTCAACTTGATATTGGGTTACAAATCCACAATGAGAGCACGAAAACATTTCTTGGGGTTGGAGTGGTTCCCTTTCTATAACTTTCCCAGATACAGAAGTAATACTGATCATGTTGTTATTTCCAATAACAGCAAAATTTCTGCCTTCATCAATAGAATCTAAAAATTCCTTAATTGCAGTAATAACAGTATTAGTATCAATTATGTCATCATCATCTAAAGTAGATAAAGTGAATTGGCTATTTTTCAGAGTGGGGATTGCTGCTACTTGGTCTGAAACATAAATTACTAGTTCATGTTGGATAGCCAAAACATCTCTGCAATCAACTGTAAGCATAAATGATTTGCATTAAATCGATATTTTAGTTTAACAATTTTGAAAATGATTATTATTGTTCAATATCGTGGTTTTTGTAGATGAGAGATTCTGAGACTTTTGGAATAGAGAAAGGACGAGGTGAAGAAGTAATTGCATGGTTAAATGAGCATGCAAAAACTCAAAAAATTAAACTTGAAGCAAGACTATACGGCTATACCATATCAACAAAAAATTTTGGAGATTTTGAAATGTTCTCATGGATTGGAGATGTTCAAGTTGCAAGAAAACTGATAATCAAAGCAAGTAAGAGATTCAAAGTCAAAGTTATCGAAGG
>JACENB010000114.1 GCA_013867245.1 Nitrosopumilaceae archaeon | reverse complement strand
CTAGGCCCATGCCAGTTGGAATTACAATATCACAGTACTCATTTGCCTCTACTGGATCATTTTGAGGAATTATTCCAATAGTCAAACCACCTGCGTCTTTTGCACCATGAGCTGCTGCAGTCATCACACCGCCCAATCCTCCACAGATCAAGACAGAGTCAGATTTTGCAATCTCTGCTCCAACCTCATATGCAATTTTTTCATGTTCAGGTAGACATCCATTTGTGTTGTGACCAATTACTAGGATCTGTCTTTTCTTTGCCATGATTCAAAATACAAAAGTGGTTTGAAATATCTTCCGAGAGAAAAGGATATTAGTAAAAAATTCTATTGCTAGTCATGGAAAGACGTTCAATGCCAGTATGTTTTACTGAAAAACAATACAAAATGATCGAAGAATATGCCAAGAGAAATGGTATGCTCAATGCAAGCCAAGCTCTTGAGAAAATCCTAAGCGAATAAACGCTTTTTTGTTATTTTTATTTTGTTTACATTTATAGAATAAGCTGTACTAGGTAGATTTGAAATGGGATTATTTACTAGAAAACCATCATTTTGTACTATTTGTAATAAGGAACTAACTCACAAACATAAACCAAAAAGAGAATGGAACGTAAAAGGTCCACTTTGCGGAGATTGTCATTTTGAAAAACAAAAAGAGTACTATGAAGGAAAAGTCAGACAACCTTGTGTTGAATGTGGAAAAACTCAAAAAATCACTGACTTGTGGGAGCCAAGATGGCAGTGGGATATGGAAGGATTACTTTGCAAACCGTGTTTTGATAAAAAAGAAGAATCATTTGGAAAAAAGAAAAACTTTTGCTCATTGTGCGGAGGCAAGATGGGATTGATCAGATATAATCCTAAATCAAAGTGGAAGATTGACGGACAGTTATGCAGACAATGTTGGGATGAAAAAAAGGCAGAGTTAGGATAGTAGTTGGGGTTTTTTAAAAAAATCAAATGTGATATTTGTGATAGTAAATTTTCAAAACAAGAAGAGCTGATGAATCACAAACAGATAGTTCATGGAAAGGATTTACAATACGATTGCAAGGAATGTAACAAATTTTTTTCAAACATGGAAGATATGAGAACTCATTTGCAAAGAGAACACAGTTACAAAAAAGACAGATAACTAAATTGCTTTTACTGTTTTAACTACTGGAGGTCTTACTTTGGTAAATACTCTGAATCCACAGATGCATTTGATTTCAGGTAATCTAGACAACTCTGTATTTGAAACCATGGTTCCACATCTAAGGCAAGAATAGTTTACATCAAATGTTTCAACAGGTGTTTCTTCTACTTCATCAAAGTTTTCTTCAGCCATGTTTATCATCAAAATATCTATAATTTAGAGATTATGTTAATGAGAGTTCAATGTAGACGTCATCAGGAATTTTTAGTCTCATTAATTGTCTGATTGCTTTATCATCAGCGTTAATGTTGATAATTCTTCTATGCATCTTCATTTCCCATTTCTCATAGGTCTCAGTTCCATTGCCACATGGAGATTTTCTAGTAGCAACGTGTAATCTTTTTACAGGAAGTGGGGTTGGACCTTTTACCTTAACACCGGTTTTTTTACCGATACCCATGATTTCCCCACATACACCATCTAACTTTGGTAGACTGGTTGATGTGAGTTTTACACGGGCGGTTTGGGTCATAAAAAATCCGCCTATGGTTTGTACTCTTCGGTAATTTCCTTAACGATTCCTGCTGCGATAGTTGCACCCATGTCTCTAAGTGCGAATCTACCCATTTCAGGGAATTCTTGGAAAGTCTCGATACAAGTTGGTCTCACCGGTCTGATTTTTACAATTGCAGAGTCGCCAACTTTGAGGAACTTTGGATTTTCTTCCTCAACTGCACCAGATGCTGGGTTGATCTTTTGTAAGAACTCAGTAACTGTTGCTGCAACTTGTGCAGTGTGTGCGTGCATAACTGGTGTGTAACCAGGAGCAATTGCTGTTGGGTGGTGAATTACAATAATTTGTGCTTTGAATTCTTTTGCAACTTTAGGTGGTGCATCAGGACTTCCGAGAACATCTCCTCTTTTGATATCCTTCTTTTCAACACCTCTAAGGTTGAAACCAATGTTATCACCTGCTTCTGCAGATGGCATCTCTGTGTGGTGAGTCTCAATAGATTTGATTTCACCAGGAGCGCCTGAAGGCATAACAACAATTTTGTCTCCTGCTTTCATAACTCCTGTTTCAACTCTACCTACTGGAACGGTACCAACACCAGTGATGGTGTAAACGTCTTGAATTGGAACACGTAGTGGTTTTCCTACTGGTTTTTCTGCTACTGTAAAGTCATCAAATGCTTCAAGTAGTGTTTTACCAGTGTACCATGGCATATTCTCAGATTTTTTAACCAAGTTGTCGCCTTTCCATCCAGAAACTGGAACGAATGGTACGTTTTCTAGTTTGTAACCTACAGATTTAACTAATTTTTCACCTTTTTCTTTGGCTAGTTTGAATGCTTCTTCAGAATAGTTGCTATCATCCATCTTGTTGATTGCAACGATTAGTTGGTTTACACCTAAAGTCTTAAGCAAGAATGCGTGTTCTCTTGCTTGACCACCTGCAGCAATTGCAGTATCGGTTTCACCCTCTTTAGCTGAAAGTACTAAGACTGCTGCGTCGGCTTCAGAGGCACCAGTAATCATGTTTTTAATAAAGTCCCTGTGACCAGGAGCGTCAATCAAAGTAAAGAAGTACTTTGGGGACTCAAATTTTTGGAATGCAAGATCGATTGTAATACCTCTCTCTCTTTCATCCTTAATGTTATCCATAACCCATGCATACTTGAAAGTATCACCTTTTCCGGTCTTCTCGGATTCGGATGCATGTGCTGCAATTGTTCTTTCATCTACAACACCAAGATCCATCAAGAAATGACCCATAGTTGTTGATTTTCCATTATCAATATGACCTGTAACAATCAGGTTCAAGTGTGGTTTATCTGCCATGTAGAGTGCGTGTCCGAGGGCATTTATTACTGTTATGAATTTTTGAAAAAAATTCTAAAATTTTTCAATTAATTTCAGATCAGAAGACTTTGCTAAAAGCACATAAATCAAAGGGGCAAAAATGGAAATTATGAAAATTACAGTTTCAGTTATCAAAGCCGATGTCGGTGGTGTCGGAGGACACACAAAACCTAGTGACGGATTACTAGACGCAATCAGAAATACCGTCAAAAATTCAGCAGATTTGCTTATTGATTATTACATTGGATATTGTGGAGATGATACCCATATTGTAATGTCTCACACACATGGAGTAGACAATCAACAAATTCACAAACTAGCATGGGATGCATTCATGGCAGGAACTCAAGTTGCAAAAGAAGAGGGATTGTATGGTGCAGGACAAGACTTACTCAAAGACTCATTTTCTGGAAATGTAAAAGGAATGGGTCCAGGAGTTGCAGAGATGGAATTTGAAGAAAGACCAAACGAGGCATTCACAGTTTTTGCAGCTGATAAAACAGAACCAGGTGCATTCAACTATCCAATCTACAGAATGTTTGTAGATGCACTAAGTAACACAGGGTTAATTGTAAACAAAAATCTTGCAGCAGGGGTAAAGATGAACATTATGGACGTAGAGAAAGGACAGATTGCAGAACTAGAATTATGGCAAGACAAACCAACAATTGAAGCAGCATTAATGTATCCAGGAAGATATGTTGTAGATTCAGTAACAACAAAAGATGGTGAACCAATTCTTGCAGCATCAACAGACAGATTACACAACATTGCAGGAACATATGTTGGGAAAGATGATCCAATATGTCTTGTTAGAACTCAAAAGAAATTCCCTGCAACTGAAGAAGTAGGTAGTGTCTTTAACAATCCACACTATGTTGCAGGAAATACAAGAGGAAGTCACAACATGCCATTAATGCCTGTTAAACTAAACTCTGCAGCCACAATCAACTTTTGTATCCCTATCGTTGAAGCACTTGTATTTAGTATGCACAATGGAAAGTTTACAGGTCCATTTGACGGATTCTCAACTCCAGACTGGGATCTTATCAGGGAAAGAGCAACAGAGAAAGCAATGGCAATTAGAAGTCAAGGATTCATTCATCCAGCAACACTTGTTCCATCCGAACTAGAATATGCCGAAGGGTATAGAGCCAGAATGGATGTACTTGAAAGCAAGATGAAGCCAATGGAAGGAACTAATTCTAGTAGCGACAGAAAAGAAAACTACGAAGATCCAGATTAGTAATTTCAATTACTGCAAATCATAAGAAATAGTTAAATCAAAAAAGACCATACCAAATTTAGGCAGAAATGAATTTTCAGAAAATTTTTGATTGGAAAACGTATATCTTCACAGCATTAGCAGTAATCTCATTTTCAAATTTCATGGCAGTGTTATTTGGTCAAACCATACCAAATGTGGTCTTAGACTTTTTCAAAGTCGCTGGAGAATATGTTGTATTAGGAGCAGTCTTTGTGTTTGCTCTAGCATGGTTGCTAAAAGCAAAGCCTCACAATCGTCCAAAAGAGTATTCTGTAGTAGTTTTTGATGTGTATGGAAAAAAGAGCCAGATTGATGGATTGAGAACAGAGTTCAAAACACATGATGTTGCATGGAGTTTTATGAAACAGTACAAGAAGTCTTATCCACTATACAACTTTGGTCTTGTTTCAGATCTTCCAAATTCAGACAAACCAACAATCTTCAGATACATCTAGATTCAATTTTTATTCAACATTACATAAGGAAATAGAATGGAGTTTTCTATCTTAGCTGATTCATTTAACAAGATGGAATCAACTAGAAAAAGACTAGAGTTAACACAATACTTGGTAGAACTATTTGAAAAAACTCCACAAGAAGTAATCTCAAAGATAGTCTATTTACTACAAGGTAAACTCAGACCAGACTTTGAAGGTGTAGAGTTGGGAGTTGCAGAGAAATTAGCAATAAGAGCAATTTCAAAGTCATCAGGTATTCCAATTAAAAAAATTGAAGAGGAATACAGGAAAGGAGGAGACTTGGGACATGCTGCAACTGTAATCCTAGAGCAGAAAACTCAGACAACATTTCTGGTTGAAGACATTACAGTAGAACGAGTTTACGAGACGCTATTCAAAATTGCAAAGTTAGAAGGAAACAGATCACAAGACATGAAGATGAAATACATCTCCAGTCTGCTAAATGATGCAAGTCCATTAGAAGCAAGTTTCATTCTGAAAATACTGTTAGGTACACTAAGACTAGGAATTGCAGAAAATACAGTTATGGATGCACTAGCAATAGCATTTTCAGGAAATAAAGAGAATAGAAAAATTTTAGAGCACGCATACAATGTTTCTAGTGATTTAGGAAAAGTAGCAGAAGTTTTAGCTACTGAAGGACTGGAAGGAGTTGAGAAATTCAAAATTATTTTGTTCAATCCAATCAGACCAATGCTTGCAGACAGAGTAAAGAGCGAACAAGAAGCAATCGAAAAAATGGGAAGCGAGTTTGCAGCTGAATACAAACTAGATGGAGAAAGAGTACAACTCCACATAGAAGGAGACAAAGTAGTTTTGTTTTCAAGAAGTCTAGAAAATATATCAAGTTACTATCCTGACATCATAGAAAAAATCCCAAAAGCAATTCAAGCAGAAAACATTGTACTAGAAGCAGAAGCAGTTGCTATTAATGAAAACACAGGGGAATTTTTGCCGTTTCAGGAATTAATGCATAGAAGAAGAAAGTACAAAATAGAAAAAGCAGTTACTCAGTATCCAATTACAGTCAATCTCTTTGATATTTTGTATTGTAATGGAAAAAGTTGTCTAGAATTAGACTACAAAGAACGAAGAGAGAAGATGGAAAAAGTGGTAAAAGAAGACGACTTTGTAAAGCACATTCCTATGACCATTGTCAAAAATGAAAACGACATTGAAGACTTTTTTGAAAACAGCATCAATGCAGGAAGTGAAGGATTGATGTTAAAGACATTGGGTAGCCCATACCAAGCAGGTTCAAGAGGCAGTCACTGGTTAAAACTCAAAAGAGAATACCAAAATGAGCTTGGAGATAGTTTAGATCTTGTTGTAATAGGAGGATTCTTTGGAAAAGGAAGAAGAACAGGGAACTATGGAACTCTTTTGTTAGCAACCTACGAAGAAGACGAAGACACATTCACCAGTATTTGTAAAGTGGGCACAGGATTTTCAGATGAAGATTTAGATCAATTGTATCAAATTCTAAATCCCAAGGTTACAATTAAGAAAAATCCACGTATTGACAGTGAGATGGAAGCTGATGTTTGGTTTGAGCCAGAATTAGTAATTGAAGTTGTTGCATCTGAAATTACACTTAGTCCGATTCACAAAGCAGCCAGAGACAAAATTAGAAAAGGGGCAGGACTTGCATTGAGATTTCCAAAATTCACAGGAAAGATGAGAGTTGAAAAAATGGCAGAAGATGCATCCACAAATGAAGAAGTGATCACACTATACCAAGGTCAGAAAAAAGTGGCACATGATAAAAGTCTCATGTAATCATGCTCAAAAAATATCAAAAGTCATAGAGGATTTAAATTACCTTGGGATTTGGTAGTTTTTGTTATGTATAGCGGAGAGCTTGAAGTTCAAGCAAAAAGAAAGGCTATAGCAGTTTTACAAGACGAAATCAATAGAATTCTAAATGCATCCAGAGAACTAGCAACACTTCCCGAACTAATGATGAAAAAAGACAAGACAGGAATCAAAAACACATTAGAACAAATTTCTACAATCGAAGAAGAGGTAGAAAACCTAAGAAGAAAAATTACACGCGAAGTAGCAGATGTAGGAGGTTTGATCATGAACAGAGAGAATCTTCTAAACACAGCATACACAATGGATGAGATTGCAGGCTACATTACCGGAATTTCATTCAAACTTTCAAATGTAAAACCAGCTACTCTAAAAAGTGCAAAACTAGACAAAGACCTGACTAAACTAATTGAATTAGTTGTAGACGAGGTCTACAAACTAAATGAAATCATTAGAAGTCTCAATACAAACACTGCAAGTGCAATTGAATTAGCACAAGAAACACAGACAATCGAAAGAGAGATCGACATCAAATACAGACAAGCAACAATTAAGCTTCTAACAGAAGTAACAAACACCAAAGAATTGATGTTAATGAAAGACGTGATTGAAGGAATTGAAGAGATGGCAGACAAATGCCAAAGAGTATCAGATTCTTTCATTTTGTTAGCATTAAGCCTATAAGCAAATCACATCTACATTTTTACTTTATTTTCTATTTTTACAAGCAGCGACAAGCTAATGAATTCATATACACAAGAGGTTTTTGAAAAATTATGAAAGGAGAGTTAATCGAAAACAGAGTCATTGTTTGGAATATTGAAGATTCTCGCAAGCTTTTCAGTAACGGGTATTATGGAAAACCAATTGGCATTCCAAAACCAAAGATTGAAGAGATTGATGCACCTTTAGTTTTAGATTTGATTGAATCCTTATACTTGTTAGAAAATAAAAAAATTACAATTTCAAAATCAAAACATAAAGTTACAGTTGAACAGATGATTGAAATTTGTAAAAATGAACATCATGATTTTGATAAAAAATATCTGGTTTACAAAAATTTTAGAGACAAAGGATACATCATCAATCCAGGAATAAAGTTTGGTTGTGATTTTGCAGTTTATGAGAAAGGTCCAGGAATTGATCATGCTCCATTTTTGATTCAGGTATACAATAGAAACGAACCAATTACATCAACAGGAATTGTACTTGCAGGGAGATTGGCAACATCAGTTAAAAAACAATTCATCTTGGCAATTCCTAAAGGCAAAGATAATGTCGACTTTTTGGCTTTAGATTGGTGGAAAGCCTAGACTGATTTTATGTGACCGGCAATACGATCATAGATATCAAAAAGATCTTTTGTGATTCCAAATGCTAAATGATTATCCCATTTGCTTCTAATTCTGACTGCATTCTCTGTTGGTTCAACATAGATTGTTGCGTCTTTTACTGATTGTTTTGCTATCATGTCGTTTAATTCAGAATCATGATTCAGTTTTTCTGC
>JACENB010000095.1 GCA_013867245.1 Nitrosopumilaceae archaeon | reverse complement strand
AAAATGAGATTAGATGTCAAATCTAGAAAGCATTAATTCACATCTTGAAGAATTAAGAAAAAGATTACTCAGAGTAGTAATAGTAATTGGGATTATTACTGTTGTAGTTTTAACATTTCATGCTGAATCAATCAGCATTGGAGAAATTACATTATACTATCCATCACCAGATCCTCAAAACAATATTGCTGCTCAGATTACAAATCATATGAGAGAAAATTTGGTTCCTACAGACGTACAACTAATTCAAACTGCACCAGGACAAGCTTTCTTTGCTCAGATGTATGTTTCGGCATTAGTTGGCATGGTAATTGGAATGCCAATAATAATTAAAGAATTTGTGGGATTTATCAAACCAGCACTTAAAGAAAATGAAATAAACGTTAGTAGAAATATTTCATTACCTGCATTAGGATTATTCATTGGAGGATGTGTATTTTCATATAATTTTGTAATTCCTTACATCTTAGAATTTTTGTATACATATGGAGATTCAGCAGGATTAGTTACTTTCCTAAATGTTATGGATTTTGTAACTTTTGTATTACAATTTTTGTTAGCATTTGGATTTTCTTTTCAACTTCCATTAATTATGTATGCAATATCAATGTCAGAAATGGTTGGAAAAGACTTTTGGAGAAAAAATGCAAGATATGCCATTGTTATCATCATAATTTTTGGTGCAATCATTACTCCAGATGGAACAGGAGTGACAATGATGTTTGTTGCAGGACCAATGATTGGATTGTATTTTGCAGGCATGTTATTCATTGAGCGTAAGCAGAGAGAAAAGTTGAACACTTAAATCTGAAATCAGAGAAGTAGGGATATAATGCTTGGAAGTACCGAAATCATAGTTTTAGTTGTTGTAATAGGCGTACTAATTTTTGGTGCTAAAAAAATTCCGGAACTAGCCAAAACATTTGGTAAAGCCAAAGGAGAATTTGAGAAAGGAAAGATCGAAGGTGATAAGGAACTTAAAGATTTCAAGGGTAAATTAGATGAATCTCCAAAAGATAAAGAAGTAAAATCAGATTGATTTTTCACATAATTTAGTTAATTCTTCAAGTAATTTAGAATAATTTTCAATTAGTTTGGTTCTATCCAATAATTTTGGAACTTTCATCATACCCATTAATTTTAAATCAACATCAATCAGAATTTTTGTCCCATCAGGAATTTCAATGAATTCCTGTCGAATATAACTGCCCTTAGATTTTCCACCTATTACAAAGACTTCATGTAAGACAAAAGGTTTTGAAACATGTTTTGACATTAAAAGAAATTCAACTTCACCAAGGTGAAAATGTTCTTCTACAACAGCAGTATCTCCACGTACAGAACGAATACGTATTGATGGAAAAAATTGTGGAATTAACCTTTCAAATTGGTCATAATTGGAAAAAATTGAAAATACATCTTTTCGTTTGGCATGAACAATTTTTTCTAAAGAAAATTTGGTCAATAGTATTTTAGAAACTACCCCATCGAGGGTATAAATCATGATCAATATCAAATTGATCAAGACATTTTCCTACACCATGATTTACAATATCATCAATTGTTTTTGGTTTTGTGTAAAATTCAGTTACCGGTGGTAAAATGACAACATTCAATCTAGCCAATTTCAACATATTTTCCAAATGAATTGCAGACATAGGGGTTTCACGTACCATTAAAATTAGTTTTCTAGATTCTTTAATTGTCACACCTGCTGCTCTTGCAACTAATGTATCATCATAACCATTTGCAATTGCAGCAAGAGTTTTCATACTACATGGAGCGACAATCATACCATTAATTCTATGAGTTCCACTAGATACACTTGCGGCCATATTTTTCTCATCTGAAACAGATGTTGCTAAAGATTTAACATATTCAGGAGTATGATCAGTTTCCATCGTAATGCATTTTTCACCCCATTTTGATAATACCAAGTGTGTTTCAATGTTTAATTTTTTTAATACCTCTAGCATACGAATACCATAAATCACACCAGTACTACCAGTTATTCCAACAATTAATCTCATTGAATATTGTGGAAAACAGTAGTATTTAGAATAGACTCATCATAGTGAATTTTATTCTCAAAAGTTTGTAAATTTTCC
>JACENB010000099.1 GCA_013867245.1 Nitrosopumilaceae archaeon | reverse complement strand
GTGGAGGTTTGTTGTTTTGGGCAACTGCAGCAAGCATGCCTGGTATGGGACCTCCTGATGAAGAGACTTCTACAATGACAATTACTGGAACTCCTGCTGATAATTTTCCTGATGAAGAACGTCCTAGGTTTTGTGGTTCTGGAATTGCAAAGTCAACTGATTTTGTGACAGAGTATTCAATTCCAACTGAATGTACGAATCCTTTGGCAATTGTTACTGATTATGAGGGAAATGTTTGGTTTGCACAAACAAATACTGGAAAATTATCAAAATTTGATCCTAATACTGAAACATTTACCGAGTATGAAAACCCTACATGGCCAAAAAATGGTCGTTCTATGATGTGGGGCATTGATTATGCACCTGATGGCACTATTTGGTTTACTGATGAGACATTTGACTCTGTTTGGAAATTTAACACAATTAATGAAAAATATGATAGACTGGGATATCCTTCTATGGATGATTCCTTACCTCAGAGATTACACATTGATGGCTCTCAAATAATCATTAATGATTTTACTGGAAACAAACTCACATTCTTTGATATAGGTCAATCCTCAGGAGATGTAGAATACACCAGTTTCCCTTCTCCAGTTGATAATTCTGTAACTGCTGACTTTGCCTTGGATGATGATGGAAATGTTTGGTATACTAATTGGTTGTTCCAGCAGGGTGGAGTTTTAGTCAAACTTGATTATGATGGATATCAAAATGCAAAACAAGAAACTGGACTAGAATTTTTTGCAGGTGACATGTTTACAGAGATTTACCAGTTACCTGTAGCATTACTCACTCCAAACGGTGCCACGATTTCTGATGATGGAAAAATTTGGTTAGCTGATACAACATCATCTTCTTTCTTTAGCTTTGATCCAACTACTGAAGAGTTTACACAATATGTCACAGCAGATCCATTACTTAGTACATATGGAAATCAAACGGGTGTAGTCAAAACTCCTATCTCAAGACCATATTGGATTGATTCAGATGAACAAGGAAGAATTATCTTTAATGAACAAAATGCAAATAACATATCCGTATTTGATCCAAAATCAAATTCCCTAGTTGAATATCATGTGCCTTCAAAGAATCCTTACTGGGGAGACTGTGATCCTGGAACTGGTCTAATGCTTGCAGATTGTGGATTAGCTCAAATTTTTGACTTTACTGTATATGGAGAAAAAATCTGGTTTACTCAATGGGTTGAAAACAACATTGGTGTAGTTGATACATCAGTTCCACTGCCTGTTGAAATCCAACTAGGCTCAGAAACTATGTCTCTTTCTAGTGGAGAGATGGATCATCTGCCCGTCTTGGTTTATTCTAAAACAAGTGATTCCATAGGTGCATCTGTAATTTTATCACCTTCACATGATTTCTTGAAAACAAAATTAACTCATGATAGCACTGAAACCTTCCAATTAGATTCTGGAGAAACAGAAACAATTCATGTTGATATAATGGCCACAGATGATGCAATTCCAGGAACGTATAAGATTTTAGTTGGTGTCCAGACATCTGATGTTGCAGTTAGCAAATATGTTACAGTGACATTAGAGTGATACCTAATCTAGATTCTCAAATAGGAATTTCTGTTTACAGCACAAAATTTGATGGAATTGGTGGAAAGATTCGTGTCACACCTGAAGACTTTGAGGTCTCTGAAAAAATTTTAGAAAAAACTGAGAATTCAATTAATCAAGAAGAAGGATATGTTGTTTACAAACTAAAAAAGAGACGAATTGACACAAACCATGCACTATCTGATATTTTTAGAAAGAAAGGACTTCGGTTAAAGTCTCTTGGGTTGAAGGATGCGTCTGCAATCACTGAACAGTTTGTCTGTTCTGGAAACAAAGGAAAAGCAATTGAAGATTACTCCACTGAAAAATATTCTTTAAGAAAAATCGGATTTGTAAAAAAACCGCTTTCAAAAAAGGATATGATTGGAAATCATTTCAAAATCAAAATTTCAGAGTGTTCAGATGGATTGTCTTCTTTTGAAGAAACTGACCATATTTTGAATTTTTATGGGTATCAGAGATTTGGCTCAAAAAGACCTGTAACTCATTTGATTGGAAAAGCACTAATTCAAAGGAATTTTCAAAAGGCAG
>JACENB010000139.1 GCA_013867245.1 Nitrosopumilaceae archaeon | reverse complement strand
TTTCTAAATGACTTTACTTTGGAAAGTAATTTCTTTGGATCTTTCTTCTCTATTACTACTTGTTTTATGAAAGAAGCAATTTCTTGCATCTCATTTTTCTTCATTCCAAGTCTAGTAATTTCTGAAACTCCTAATCTAATTCCACCTGGATGGAAGTAATTTCTTCCAGCCTTAATGTCTCCTGGAATTAGTTGTCTGTTTACAATTATGTTAGCTTTTTCCAAATCTGCCTCAACTTTTCCACCATCTGAATAATCCAATACATTAACAGCAATTTGGTGTGATTGTGTAAACCCTCTACTTTCACCTAAGACTTTGAATCCTGCATCACTCAGTGCTTCAGCAAATGATTTTGCATTCTTTATGATTTGAGAAGCATAGTCTTTTCCAAACTCTAGTGCTTCAGCAAATGCAACTGCTTTGCCTGCCATGTTGTTGATGTGATGACTGCTTGTAAGTCCTGGGAATGTTGCTTTTTTGATTGGTTCTTCGTGTTTTTCAGAACCTAAAACTAATCCACCTTGAGGACCAAACAAAGTCTTGTGAGTACTCATTGTCATTGTATCTGCTCCTTCTCTAAGTGGATCTTGGAATTTTCCTCCTGCAATTAATCCTGCAACATGGGCTGCATCATAATTGATGTGCATATCATAACTTTTTAGAAAATCTGAAAGTTCTTTTACAGGATGTGGAAACAAGAATAGAGATCCTCCAAACATAGCAATTTTTGGCAGTCGTTTGTTTTCGTTTAACTCCTTTACTTTCTGCTTTGTCTTATCGACATCAATTGTCATCTCTTCAGCATCAAATGGATAGAATTCAATTTCTAAACCGTGAACTAATCCAGCAGTTCCTGAATGTTCCTTTTTACCATGTGAAATGTGACCTCCAGCTGGAATAGATGGGGCTAGCATTACATCTCCCGGATTTGAATATGCAGAATACACAGCAAGATTTGCTACAACTCCTGAAATTGGTCTTACATCAGCAAACTTTGCTTTGTAGAGTTTTTTGGCTAATTTCATACATTCAAACTCTACATCATCAATGTAGATACAACCAGCATAGACTCTTTCTCCAGGCCAACCTTCAGCATATCTGTTACCAAAATCTGAAATTATTGCTTCTCTGACTGCAGGACTTGGAATGTTCTCACTGGCAATCAATGGAATTGAGTTTTCAAACCATTTGTGATGTTCCTTTAGTTTTGTGAAAATTTTATCGTAAGATTCCTTATTTTGTGATTTTGCCATATTTTGGAACTTGATTTTCCCAATTTAAAAACACCGATAGACTGTCAAATCCCCCAATCTTGATCTGGAAGGTATAAAAGGGGAATCTGGAGTTTTTGCATCAATGGGTATGCAAGCTACTTCAAAGGGAACTATGCCAGTCGTATTGCTCAAAGAAGGCGGTTCTGAAACTAAAGGTAGAGATGCACAAAAGAATAACATTGCTGCATCAAAGATAGTTGCCGAGATTGTTCATACCAGTTTAGGTCCTAGAGGAATGGATAAGATGTTAGTTGATTCCTTAGGAGATGTTACTATTACAAATGATGGAGCAACAATTCTCAAAGAAATTGATGTCCAACATCCAGCAGCAAAGATGCTTGTTGAGATCTCTAAAACAACTGACAATGAAGTCGGTGATGGAACAACTTCTGCTGTAGTTTTGGCAGGAGCTTTACTTGAACAAGCTGAATCATTAATTGATCAAGATGTTCACCCAACAATTATTGTAGATGGTTATAGAAAGGCTGGAAGAAAAGCCAAACAATTCCTTGAGAGCATCTCTGATAAGATTTCTCCAAATGATAAGAATATGCTAAATAAAATTGCAAAAACTTCTATGCAAACAAAACTTGTTAGAAAGGATTCTGATCAACTTGCAGACATTATTGTAAAATCAGTTCTTGCTGTTGCAGAAAAGGACTCTGAAAAATATGATGTTGATATTGATGATATTAAAGTCGAAAAGAAAGCTGGTGGCTCAATTAAAGACTCAATGATTGTTCAGGGAATTGTTTTGGACAAAGAAATTGTTCATGGAGGCATGCCAAGAAAAATTAATGAGGCTAAAATTGCTTTAATTAACACTGCATTAGAAATTAGTAAAACTGAGACTGATGCTAAGATTAACATTTCAAATCCTCAACAATTGAAATCATTTCTAGATGAAGAAAATAGAATGTTAAAAACAATGGTTGACAAGGTCATTGGTTCTGGGGCAAATGTTGTCTTGTGTCAAAAAGGAATTGATGACATGGCACAACATTATCTGGCAAAAGCCGGAATTATTGCTGTTAGAAGAATTAAGGAAAGTGACTTGACCAAACTAGCAAAGGCAACTGGCGCTAGAATAGTCACAAATCTCGATGACTTGTTTGAAAAAGACCTTGGTAGTGCTGACCTAGTTGAGGAGAAAAAGATTGAAGAAGACAAATGGGTATTTGTTGAAGGATGTAAACATCCAAAATCTGTAACATTACTTCTCCGTGGCGGTTCACAGAGAGTTGTTGATGAAGTAGAACGCTCTGTTCATGATGCTTTAATGGTTGTAAAAGATGTAATTGAAAAACCAGAAATTGTTGCAGGTGGCGGTGCCCCTGAAACTTATGCTGCTACAAAACTCAGAAACTGGGCAAAATCCCTTGAAGGACGTGAACAATTAGCCGCAGAAAAATTTGCTGATGCTCTAGAAGCAATCCCATTAACACTTGCTGAGAATGCTGGAATGGATCCAATTGACACTCTTACCTTGTTGCGTTCAAAACAACAGAAAGGTGAGAAATGGACCGGTATTGATGTTATGAAAGGAAAAATTGCTAATATGAAATCTAGTGATATTATTGAGCCTCTTGCAGTAAAACTCCAAATTGTTTCAGCATCTGCTGAAGCTGCTTGTATGATTCTTAGAATTGATGATGTAATTGCTACTCAGAAATCTGCTGGTGGTCCACCTGGTGGTGGAGAAGGCGGAATGCCTGGAATGGGCGGAATGCCACCTGGAATGCCTGGAATGGGCGGAATGGGTGGAATGCCTGACATGGGCGGAATGATGTAAATTATTTTACAATTTTTTTCAAAAGTTTATTTGATAACCAACTTTACGAACAACATTGAATAAAACTTCATCAAAAGCACTGGCTGGTTTCAAGTACGTTTACTTGGTTGCATTTTTTGCATTACTGGCAGGATTTTTCCACCCACTAATCACTAACACCAGTTTTGATAGTGTTGTTGTAGGTGTTTTGGTGTTGTTTGTAGGTCTTGCCGGTGGTGTGTTGTTGTACAAAGCTGCAACATCTGAGAAAAGAAGAGGAATTTTTCTTGGAGGAGGGTTTGCTCTAATGGCAATTTCATTATACTATATCTTCCAACTCAGTGGACGAGTCTAAACATCAAAGTATAGATAAAATTCATGTGGATGTGGTCTAATAGAAATCTCACGCTGATCTCTTCTTTCTAATTCTATGATTTTATCAATTACATCATTTGTATAGATTGGGTTTAGGAATTTTCTATCACTTTCTAACTCATCAAGTGCCTCACCAAGACTCTTTGGAAGAACACCGATTCCTCTTTTTGCTCTATCTGATTTTGTCATCTTGAAAATATCATCACGAACTTGTTCTCCGGGATCCATCTTCTTTTTGATTCCATCCATGCCAGCTGCAGTTACTGCTGCAAACACTAGGTATGGGTTTGATGAAGGATCAGGTGCTCTAAACTCTAATCTCTTGAGATTCGAATACGCTTTTCCTTTAAGGTGTTTAGGAACTCTAACAATTGCTGAACGGTTTCCAGAACTCCAAGCGATATATGCTGGAGCCTCATATCCTGGAACTAATCTGTGATAGGAGTTTGTGGTTGGATTACAAATTGCTGATAATGCTTTTGCGTGATTAATTATTCCACCACAAAAGTATCTTGCAGTCTGACTCAATTCATCTTCATCATCTGGATCAAAGAATGTATTTTCTACACCTTTCCATAAACTAACATTGACATGCATTCCTGAACCTGAATCCATTGCAATTGGTTTTGGCATCATTGTTGCAACTTTGCCATACTTTTGAGCAACGTTTCTAATTACATACTTGTATGATTGTGCTGCATCAGCTGCGTTTGTCATGTAATCATATTTGATATCAATCTCACATTGACCAGCTGTTGCAACTTCGTGGTGATGGTTATCACATAAAATTCCAAAATTATTCTTGAGAATATTTACACATTCATTTCTATATGGTGTAAGTGTATCTGATGGCGTACTAGGATAGTATCCTTCTTGCAATCCCATTGGGTAGCCATTCCCTTCTTGACTCCATGGTGCTTCTTTAGACTCTATTGAGTAGGATTGTCCTTTGTATGGTGTTAGAACATCCCAATGCACTTTATCAAAAACAAAAAACTCTACTTCTGGTCCCCACGTACTAAAATCAAATCCTTGAGTCTTGATGTACTCTTCAGCTTTTTGAGAAATACCTCTTGGATCTCTTGATAATCTACCTCTATTTTCCCCCCAATAAACATCACAAAGCAATCTAGCTGTTTTGTTTTCTGTCATCCATGGAATTATGGCAAATGTGTTAGGATCTGGTTTTAGGAGTAAATCTGAATCATCAATACTTGTAAAACCCACAATAGATGAACCATCTAATTTTGGTAGACCATCTCTCATTTGTTCTGGAGTAAATGTATCTGCTGAAATTGTAGTATGGTGGAAATGACCAGTCAGGCCAGTAAATTGAAGATCGATGAATTGAATTCCTTCATGTTGAATTCTTGAGAAAACTTCGTCAGGTGAATACGTTACTTGAATTGCTTTTCCGTGACTGACTTTATAGGGCAATTTTATACTTCAATCAAACACAAATACATCCAGCATTTAAGGATTAGGTAAGAAATGTCCGAAACAAATCAAATTGATATCAACTATCTACATCACACCGTATTACGAGAAACTGAAGATGAATCTCTACTTGAAATTGATCCAAACTTTTACAGAAACCTATCTGAGTTTATAGGAAATTTGAAAAAACAGGAATTTGATGGTGTTGAAAGCAAAATCAAAGATGCTATGATAGAAATGGCCACAGAATTAGCATCTTTATTGATAAATATCAGATTAGAAAAAATTGCACAATCAAATGATCTTAAAATTGGTTTTCTTCTAGATGAGGAAAAATTCATTCTTGACTCACAGGAAGAAGAAAAAGACAGAAAAGAGATGATTCTTTCAGCAACAATTAACGGAAAATCAAAATTTCTTGAATCCTTGTCACAAAATCACAAAACAAAGAGAATTGCAGTAAGATTTTTGCAAGAAGTAGGTGAAATTGTGGGTTCTGATCTTGAAAAGTATGGGCCTTTCAAAATTGAGGATATTGCAACCATTCCGTATGAGAATGCACAGGCATTAATTGCTAAAAATGCCGCAACTAAAGTCCGTTTGGAAGATTAGATAGAAATTATACCTAATTCATTTCTAATTAGATGTCTCATACGGGTGTTGATGTAATTGATTTTCTGTTTTACACAATCTATCCTGTAATTGGAATTTTTATTGTTGAAGGAATTAGTCGATTAGTAAAAGCTCCAAAATGGGCAAAATTATGGACACAAGCTGTAGTTTCAATTGGTTTTGGAATCTACTACTGGTTTATTTTACCAGCACCTCAAAACTTCCCATTAACTGCATTGGTAATGTTTGCACTAGCTATCGCATTAATCTATCAAGGAAGACGTGCAAAAATTTCTCCTGAAAAAAGTCCTTACTAAAAACGTCCAAAAATTCTTCTGAAAATATTTGGTCTATTTCTTCCCCCATCTCTGATAACTTTTTTTTCACCAAATCGTTTTGCTCTAATTTGGCTTAGTTTCACACATCTGTGTTCCTCAGGAAGTCTGTGCTCTGAACAAAATGGATCCTTGCAGTAATTACATTGGAATGGTAAATCTGTTAAATCCCCACAATACGCACACTTTTCAGATTTCATAATTTCATTTAGTATTTTTCTTTTAATAAAGTTGCCAGTATTTTTCTAAGAATTCCCTAACTCGTCTAAACATTTTTACGATGTCAAAATTCAGTGTGACTAATTGATTAAAGATAAAGTTGCAATAATTACTGGAGCTAGTAGCGGTATTGGATTTGCCACTGCCTTAGCACTATCAAAAGCAGGTGCAAAAGTAGCTATTGGTGCCAGAAGAGTTGATAGATTAGAAGAACTTGCAAAAAAAATTACTGAAAACGGTGGAGAAGTATTTTATCAAAAATTAGATGTTACACAAAAATCAGAATGTGATGATTTTGCAAAAGCTGTTTTAGAAAAATGGAATTCAATTGATATTTTAGTAAATAATGCAGGCCTCATGCCTCTGAGCTTCTTCAAAAACCTCAAGGTAGATGAATGGGACAGAATGATTGATGTCAATATCAAAGGTGTGTTGTATTCTACTGCAGCAGTAATCACTCACATGAAAGAAAAAAAATCTGGTCATATTGTTAATCTGTCATCTGTTGCAGGAAGAATTGTCTTTCCTGCTGGCAGTGTATATTGTGCAACAAAACACGCAGTTGCTGCATTTAGTGAGGGACTAAGACAAGAATTTAGCATTCGTTCAAACATTAGAGTCACAAGTATTGAACCTGGTGTTGTAGATACAGAACTCAATAACACAATCACAGATGAATCTTTGAAGGGATTTGTAGAGAATGCAGCAAAGATGGAAGCCTTACACGCTGAAGATATAGCAAATGCAATCTTGTTTGCAGTAGACTCACCACCTTACGTTAATGTTAATGAAATCTTGATACGACCAACAACACAAGAACGTTAACTTGGCAGATATTCCACATGTTGTAATTTTGGGAGGAGGTTTTGGTGGACTTGCTACCGCAAATGAAATTAGAAATTCATTGTCTTCATCACAAGTCAAAATCTCCGTTATTGATAAAAAAGACTGGTTTATGGTGGGATTTGCAAAATTATGGATAATAAATGGAACCCGAACCTTTGAAAATTCTATTGGTCACCTAAATCAATTAGAAAAAAAAGAAATCAACTTCATACAAGATGAAATCCTTTCCATTGATCTTCAAAACAAAAATGTCAAAACCAACCAAAAAAATATCTCATATGATTTTCTTGTAATATCATTAGGTGCAGTTTTAGCTCCACAAAAAATTCCTGGATTAACTGAAAATGGATTCAATTTGTATGATCATGATCAACTTTCAGAAATTCACAACAAACTTGAAAATATTGATTCTGGAAAAATTGCAATTTCTATAATGGGAATGCCATACAAGTGTCCTCCAGCACCATTTGAGGCTAGTTTATTGATAGATTCTATGCTAAGAAAGCGTGGAGTACGTGATTCTGTTCAAATTGACTTTTACAGCCCAGCTCCCATCACATTACCTGCAGCTGGTCCAGATGTTAGTAAAGAAATTCTTGAGTTAGTAAATTCTGAAAAAATTACTTTTCATAATTCATCTAAAATAAAATCAGTTGAGTCGAAAAAATTAATTTTTGAAAACGGTGAAGCTGAATTTGATTTGCTTTTAGCTGTACCGCCCCACATTGCTCCAAAAGTAATCTATGATTCTGGATTAGCTAAAGAATCTGGATTTATCCCAATAGATAGAGATTGCAAAACTCCTTTTGAAAATGTGTTTGCAGTAGGTGATGTAACTAGTTTGGTAGTTACAGAAAATATGGCAGTACCAAAAGCTGGAGTTTTTGCAGAAGGTGAAGGAGTAACTGTTGCAAAAAATATTATCTCAAAACTTCAGTCAAAAGATGCATCTGAATTATTTGATGGAAAAGGAGGTTGTTATATTGAATCAGGAAGAGACACAGCTTCAGTAATTGAAGTTGACATGTTTTCACAATCCAAACCCTCAACTAGCATTTCTGCACAAACTTCTGAAAATCTTTCAAGCAAACGAGAATTTGAAAAAGAAAGAATGTCTAAATGGCTTTAATCAATCAGAATTGTCTTTTTCTCTTGCGAGGTGTTCTAATAGAGCTTTCATTTCGACACCAAGCTCTTTGTCGTTTTTAGAAAGATTAAGTTTTTCAGGAATATTATTTTTGAAATCTTCAGCTTCTAACTCTATGCTTCTTTTTTGAATACAATCTATGTGGTCTTCTCCTGTTCCAGAAAGTTTGTGGCAAATATTACAAATTTTCACAATTTCTGTTTGTTAATACGACGATTTAATAATTTCATTTTGTGCCTCTGAGACAAGGGATCGTCGTCTAGCTTGGTATGATACTAGTCTGGGGGACTAGTGGTCGCAGGTTCAAATCCTGCCGGTCCCATTACAATTTCAAAATTTTCAAGAGATTTTCAAAATTTTCAAGAGATTTTTCTTGTTTATACTGCTTTAGGGCACCAATAATTTTCTCCTTAGATGGATTTCTGTAAATCTTTTGTACTTTTTTTGCAATTCCTGAACCAATAAAAATTGCTTGAGTTACTGATGTAACATTTGATGGCTTTCTTTTAACACTAGAACTTTCAAAATCTATTAGAGTGGATTTTGTTTTTCCAACAATTACGTGTTTTGAAATATTACTTAACTCTCCATGGTCAAAACCAATTTGATCCAAATTATAACAATCTTCAAGAACTTGTCTAATTGTTGATTTCAATTTTTTTACACTCCCAACTCCTTTGAGCGAATTTACCCAATCAATAATTTTGATTCCTTCAATGTATTCCATTATCAAAAAATTTCTACTTACATCAAACATTTTTGGTCCAACATTTACAGAATTTACTATTTTCAATAATTTTGCCTCATTTTTCATTTCTTTTCTTTGTGAATCTGTTCTTCTAATTTTTAATGCAACTTCTTTACTACCTTTCTTTGCAAGAACAACCACACCTACGTAACCTTTTCCAAGAATCTCTAATTTCCCTAATGTCGTTGGACCAGTCAATGAAATAGATTTAATTTTTAGTTTTTCTAATTCACTAATTCTAGATTTTATTTGACGTGAAGTTGCTTTTGGATACCCAAGAATTTCTGAATATGGCTCATCAACAAACTTTTTAATTGAAATGAAGGAGTGTGCCATCTGTTGAGATCAACTCACTTGCAACCTCTTTAATTGATTTACTTAATCCTTTTTCACCAATGGTAATTTTGAAACCACGCTTGAAATCAGCTTGAAGACCCTTTGGTATGCCTGTTTGAAGATTATTTTTCAAAAATTCACTCATAAATTTACTGGCATCAACATGTTTTCTCTTTTCTAAAGAGATGATTTTTTTGTTATTTCCTACCCATACTAATTCTGCATTTGAAAGATTTTTAGAAATGAAACTCTTTGAACTACTTTCTCTGAAAAACTCTGGTCCAGTTTTTGCATAAATATCAGAAATTTTGGTTGATTCTAAAAAGAATAGAAGATAAGCTTCTTTTTGTTGATCTGTGTATGCTCTACTCCTTAGTACTGTAAAGCCGGCTAACTCCAACTGTGTGGTTAATGATGATGTTGCTCTCTTTATCTGTCCCCAAATAATATCGGGGCTTCTAATTTTGAAATTAAATTTAATCGATAATACATTTCCCCAGTGTTTCTTTGAAACTCTTGATTTTTTATTCTTGAAAAATTCTAGTTTTGGATTTTCCTTAAATGCCCTACAAGCAAGAATAAACTTTCCAATATTTTCATCAGAAATCGCAGCAGCTAAATTTCTATTACTATCTATTGGATCAATTATTACTAGAGATGTATCAAATTTCTTTGCAGTTTTTCCGACAACTTGATTTTCTTCAATTTTAGAAATTGATTTTATAACATTTTCAAAACTTCCAAAATGTAAAACTAGAACTTCTGAAACATATCCGCTGAATCCTTGTTTTGCAATTTCTGCACCATAGATTCTATTTGATTTTAGAAATGTTTTTAGAATTCTAACTTCATTTCTCATTTTTTGTGTTAATGATTTTGACATGAATTTTGTGTGAAATGGTGATCTGTCTGCAGCACTTTTCCATTCACCTGCTTTTACATCATAAAATGGAACTACATTGATCTTTGTATCATTCATTTTAGCCTCAACATATGGGTGTTCAGAATATCTTACATATGGAGAAAATTTCTTCATTGAATCAAAACCAATTTTTTTGGAGATCTTTTCAAATTTCTCTTCTGAAGTTGATTTTCTGAATCTTACAAAAATATCTACATCTGCATCTTTTGATAACCATGTACCCTTAGCAAATGATCCACCAAATTCGACTCCAATAATTTCAGGAAATTTTGCAATTTCTTTCTTGACTAATTCCAATGCTGTTTCTGCAATTCTTTCTTTTGATTTTTCTACTGTCTTTGTAGGAATAACATTCTTCATAACATGAATGATGACTTTCTTCATTTTACGGCAAGTACCTCCTCTAAATCAGAATAGATCGGCCCCTCAGGTGTAAGTTCACTTTTCTTTAATTTAATACTAAAAATTTTTTGCATTCCAAAATCTGTAACTCTTTGTTTATTCAAATCCTCTGTTATATCTCCAATCTTCTTTTTAATTCTAAATATTGTAATGTGTGGTTTGAATGGTTTATCAGAAACTAATCCTAGGGGTTTAAGCACATTTTCCACTTTTTTTGCCAATTCAATCAGGTTTTTCCCTCCTTCTTCATCTGTTCCAACCCAAATTACTCGTGGAAATTTTGGTTTAGGAAATGCACCTACTCCTTTCAAGTTTATAGTAAATTCAGAAAACTCGATTGTTTGTAGTGATTCAATTACCTTTTGTATTTGTTCTTCAGTAATTTCTCCCAAAAATTGCAATGTAAAATGTAATTGATCGGAATTTATCGGCTTTGCATTAATTTGTAATTTATTTTGAAAATCTTTAATAGATTTTTTTACATCATTTTCTGAAATCTCAATTGCAACAAAAGTTCGCATTACAATTTTCCTTGATGTATCTTTATAATAATTTCCGGTAGCTTCATAGACGAGTTTAGTTTTTGATATACAATGACAAAACTAATTGTGTGTTTGACAGGCATGCCAGGTGCTGGAAAATCCACTATTGCTGAAGGGCTAAAACCAAAAGGCTATGATGTAGTCAATATGGGAAATGAAGTAAGAGAGGAAGCCAAAAAAAGAAATCTGGAACCATCAAGATCAAATCTTGGAAAATTAATGATTGAACTTAGAGAAAAAAATGGCCCTGGTGCAGTAGCTGAATTGATAAAACCAAAAATTGAATCATCCTCTTCTAATGTAATTTTAATTGATGGTGTTCGTTCAAATGATGAAATTGAAGTCTTAAAAAAAATTGGAAATGTAAAATTATTAGCTATTCATGCATCAACTGATACAAGATTCGATTTTCTACAAAAGAGAGGAAGATCAGATGATCCTCAAACAAAAGAACATTTTGATGAAAGAGATAATCGTGAATTAGGAGTTGGAATTAGTAATTCAATTGCATTATCTGATTATGCAATTTCAAACATTGGGTTAACTAAAGAGGAATTGATAGAATCTGCATATGAAATCATCCAAAGTTGGGTATGATGAAAATTCCAAACATTAATTGTAAAATCGAAATGTTTTGTGCAGTAAATCCTTCAGAAGATCTAGATAAAACAAAAAAATCAATTTCTAATATTTTTCCATATGCTAAGATTAAAACTGAAAATTATTCAATTTCAGCAGAATCCAAAGATCTGACTTCTTTAGAAAAAATTTACGAAGTGGTTCATTCAAAACAATCTCAAAAAACATACAGAAGAAATCTTCAAAAAAATCTAAAAAATGATTCTACGTGGTTTTATCTGAACAAGCAAGCTGCATTCGTAGAAAAAATAGCCATTTGTGAAGAATCTGAAGAATCTCCACTGGGTCCAATCAAAGTCATTCTCACTTCATCGAAAATTGATGAAATAATTGATTGGTTTGTGTATGGGGATGAAAATTAGCTAAGAAAATTCAATCATTTTTGACTATTTTTTTTAGTATGAATCTAAAATCCATTTTTTAAAATAATTAGGAAATGTTCATAAAATTAGGCATAATTGCAGGCATAATTGTTCTGGGAGGAATGATTTTCTCAAATGAAATCGACACTCTATTCCCATCAACTTCTGCAACCGTTATTGATTCGATAAAAGATGATGTGACTAATCTTAGTTCAAAAACTGTAAATTCTGTTGAGCAGCGAATTGATGATTCTGTTGATAAAATTACAGAAAAGACAACCAATGCAATTACAAACGAAATAACTGAAGTGGGAGAAAAAATTAAAGATGAAATTTCTGATGTAAAAGAATCATCACAAAAAGCAATACAAGATGAAATTTCTGATGTAAAAGAATCATCACAAAAAGCAATTACAGACTTCAATCCATTAGAATCAATTAAAAAAACATTTAGTGATTGGAATTTCTTTTAAAATTTTTTAATTGAAATTTTATTTGAATAGTGAAACAAATTTTGGTAATGCAATTGCACTAGTGTCTCTTATTGTAAGATCCATCTGTGATGACATTTCAGTATTTTCTGGATTAACTTCTATTAACATTGCATCATTCTGTTTTGCATATATTGGTAAAGTATTTGCAGGAGATACGACAAGTGATGTTCCTGCAATAATCATCAGATCACATTGATTTGCATGAATTATTGCTTTTTCCCAAACATCTTGTGGAAGAGATTCACCAAACCAAACTACATCTGGTCTCAAGATATTTCCACACTTACATAAAGGTGGATTTTCTGAAAAATCTGTCATTATTTCATCATTAAAATCACAAACAGTACATTTTATTTTTACAATACTTCCATGTAATTCCAAAACTTTGGTACTTCCAGCTTTTTGATGTAATCCATCTATATTTTGTGTAAGAACAACAACTTCCACAAATTTTTCAAGTTCTGCAATTGCCTTATGCCCTAGATTCGGCTCTGCTGAAAAAATATTTTGTCTTCGCTCATTATACCATTCCCAAACTAATTTTGGATCCTCATAAAATGCGTCAATTGTGGCTAATTTCATAGCATCATAGTTTCTCCAGAGACCGTCTTTTCCTCTAAATGTGGGTATTCCACTCTCTTGCGAGATCCCTGCTCCAGTCACAAAAACAATCTTCTTTAAATTCCCAATTTGATCTTTAATTGATTCAAACATGCTTATTTGATCTCTATTTCCAAAAGATCCCTTGCAGTAATTACTGAATCATGAATTTCTTTAGCTTCCTTCAAATGTTCTACTTCGTCTCTATATCTTGCTGAAAAATGTGTTAATACTAGATTCTTTACTCTTGCATTTTTTGCTACTGTTGCAGCCTGTTTTGCAGTTGAGTGACATGTATCTTGAGCCTTTTGTTTTTCTGCTTCAAGAAATGTTGAATCAAATACAAGATAATCACATTCTTCAAAAAATTCCTCTAACTCTTTTGTAGGCATTGTATCTCCAGAAATTCCTATTTTTTTACCTGGACGTTTTTCTCCTAGCACTTGTTCTGGTTTTATTATTTTTTCATTTATTGTAATTTCACTTCCATTTTGTAGCTTATTCCATAATTCACCTTCAGGTATTCCTAATTCCTTCGCTTTTTCAACATTGAATCTACCTGGCTTATCTTTTTCTTCAAACAAATACGAAAATGCAACAATAGAATGATTTGCTTTACATGTAGTAATTGAAAATTTTTCATCTTCAAAAATTTTTTCATCTTTTATTGTATTAATTAAAATTGGAAATGGTAATCCAAAATTTAAGACCTTAATGTTTGCTGCAATAAACTCTTCAATTCCACTAGGTCCAAAAATTTCTAATGGTTCTGTTCTATTTTGCATAGACATTGTCTGTAATAGACCTAAAATTCCTACACAATGATCTCCATGAAGATGTGTTACAAATATTTTCATTTTTTTATTCCAACCCAATCCTGATTTCATATATGAAATCTGTGCTGCTTCACCTGCATCAAACATGAGAACTTCTCCTTCTCTCTCTAAACATATGCATGATAATCCTCTATTCTCAGTTGGTTGGGCGGCTGAAGTTCCAAGAAATACAAGTTTCATTTTATCAGAATTGTCCTTGTCAAGCTTTTATGCCTATAGATTTGATATTTTTTTAATCCTTTTAGTTTCAGTTTGTCTCCGAATTCCTTTTTGTACATTATGGCCATCTTCTTTCTTTTTGGCACAATACTCACAAATCTCTTAATGATCTCTTCAGGTTTATCTGATGTTTTAGTATTTTTTCCATATGGAAAATCTGTTACAATTCCATCAAATTCATCAGCCATGTTCTTAATTTCTTGAAAATCTGAATGAACTACTTTTGATTTGTATCCATTTTCTTTAAGGTTCTTTTTTGTGATTTCCACCATTTTTTCATCAAAATCTAAACCAATTCCATGAATTCCCATTGATTCAGCTTCTAAAAGTGTGGTACCTGTTCCACAGAATGGGTCACAAACTGTTTCTCCTTTTTTTAATCCAATTAGGTTGATCATTGCCTTTGTTAATTTCCAATCTAATTCATGAGGCTGTGATATTACCTTTTTTGGTCTCTTTTTCTCGTTTATGATTTTAGAAAATCCAAAAAAATTTTCTTTTTTTGTAAAAATTAGATAGACTGTGATATCTGGATTTTCAAGTTTAACTTTTGCATTAGAGAATTTTGAAATCATATCGCCCATAGAATTCTCTAATTCTGGTATATCAAACTGATTTGAAGACAAATTAATAATTCTACAAACAAATGTTTTTGCGTTTTTTAATATTTCAAAATTACCTTCATCTAAAAATAATCCTGACATTTTTCGTAATATTTGTCCTGAGGTTTTTACAAATGTTGCTCTCTTTGAAATTTCATACCAATTAGTTTTAGATTGAACAATTACTAAATTTGAAATAATACTAATTTTAGAAAATCTATCAAAACTTTTTGCTATTGCAATTACCTCGTCTATTGCAATTTCTAAATATTCTTTAGATAATACAAAAAAACTTTCTGGCATTATACTATTGCCTTTGCAATTGTATTTGAGACATCAACAATTGATGTTTTACCTGGAATTGTATTTGCGCTTACAATTTTTGTAACTCCGGATTTCTTTATTTTCTTTTCAGCATCATTCATCAATAATGCATGTGTACATGCCACAAAAACTCTTTTGCATCTTTCTTTTTTAAGAAATTTTGTTGCATTAACTATACTTCCACCAGTACTGATCATATCGTCAACTAAAATTAGATCACGTCCTATCACATCAGCTTCTTTTGTCTTAATCTGTACTTTGCCTGTCTTTCTATCTCTCTTCTTTTGTAACGCAATGAATTCTATTCCCATTTCCTTGGCAAATTTTTTTGCTCTTTCTTTTCCACCTTGATCAGGAGAGACAACTAATGGATCTTTTAGGCTCATTTTTTTGAAATATGAAGCCAAATCTGAGACAGCTGAAACATTTTTGGATTTTATAGTGAAATATTTGAGCCCAATCAAACTGTGAATATCTACAGCGATTAGCTTTGATGCTCCTGCGCCTTTAAACAATTTTGCCATAACTTTCATAGTTACGATCTCTCCTGGTAGAAATTCCCTGTCTTGTCTTGCATAACCCATGTAAGGAACAACAACAACTACTTCAGATGAATTTTCTTTAGCTTTTGAAATTAATGATAATGCTTGAATGAGATTTGTATCAACAGGTGGATAAATTGATTGAACAACGATTGATTTTCTTTTGGATATATTTCCCTTGAGTGTTATCTTACTTTCTCCATCTGGAAAAACTCTTACTTCTGATTTTACTAAATTTGCTTTAATCTTTCTAGCTAGTTTTCTCCCTAGATCTTCAGATGCCTTTCCACAAATAACTGATAGTCTACTCAACAAGAAAATGTGAATTAATGGGATTCTTAAGTTTTGAGAAAACTACTCGTCTTCGCCACTTCCACGACCAATGTCGCCTGTTCCATATTCCTCAATAACCTTCTTTCTATCTTCCTTAAGTCTGTCAATCTCTTCTTGTTCACGTTTTTCATCTCCTTGGTAGACAGTTCTAATTGGCCATGGAATTCTAATATCGTATCTCTTGAATTCCTCATACATTATAATTCTCATGTCTGTTTTTGTTTTGAATTGAGCTCCATAATCTCTAACATATACCCATACTGAGAAATCTAATGAAGAGTCATTAAACTGATTAAATCGTACGACGGGTTGATTAATGTCTACATGTATGTCCTTATCACAACCACAACTTTGTTTGTTTTTATCTAGGTATGGACATCTTCTTTGTGTGATTAAATGTCTTCCTTTAGAATCAACAACTTCTTTCATTGCACGTTTTCCTACTTTAACAAGAATTGCTGAAACTTGTTTTGGATCATTTAGATAAGAAACACCTACATCAACAATTGCAGGTACCATCTTTACTCCTTGTGTATAATTTACAATCTGTGCACTAACTAGTTGTCTTGTTGGAATTATTGCCATTGATTCGTTTAATGCATCTCTAACGTAAGTTACTCTAGGAGTAATTTTATGCACATATCCATTATATCCTGTATCAAGTTTTACACGCTCACCTTCAACGAATATCTTGTCTTTTCGAATCAAAATGTAAGCAAAATAATTCTGCATTGTTTCTTGTAGTGCTAAACCTAAACCAATTGCTAGTCCACCTGTAGCAGTAGCTAATACAATTAAATCAACTCCCCACCAGGCAACAACTCCTAAAATTGTTGCAATAAAAATACCAATTGGAAGAATCTGTTTTGCTGATCTTGGAATTCCCTCTTGTTTCTTTTTTGCATATCCTGGAGGACGGTTGCTTGGAATAATCGGTTCATAACTATGTGTTCTCTTTTCTTCTCGCCATACATCAATTGGAAATATTTCATCTGGTTTTGCCCCTGGTCTTAATTTTCTTCCAGATTGATTGTTACCTGTAATACAATTTTGGTAATATTTTTCATATTTTGCACGTTCTGATTTCTTCCACTCTTCAAATGGATTATCTACTAATTTTTCATATCCTCCAATAGGATTTCCTTTTATGGTCCTAAATTGCTCTAGTTTTAACATCCCTTCTTTTGACTTTAACATTTCTTGGAATTCTTCTTCAGTAATATCTTCAGGTGTAATTTTTGGTGGAACCCATTTGTACAATTTATGGAACAGATCATCTTCATCATCAACAAATCCACGCATTTCAAACCAGGCATCAAAGTCCTCTTTTTCTAAAATTGATTTATCGCGTTTGGTAAGAGCTATAGGAATAAGATGTGATATGGTATAACCAATCACAAGAATATTGAAAGTATTGAGAATTTTAGCAAAAATTTCCTGAGGTGATACATTTTGACTTCCTACTACTGCAATATCTTCTTCCAGCAAAAGCCCAGTTTGGATATGAACATTAATTGTTGTAATTAATGCTATTGCAAAAAAAGGAAGTACTGCTCTTCTTAGAAATCTTGAGAAATGAGGTCTCTTATAGTAGAATTTTTGTGAACCAACCCAAAATGAAAATTTTCTGTATCCAATCACAATCCCAATAATTCCTACTATCATCACTATGAATGCAAATTGAAGTGATTCAGAGGATGCTAGAAGCTGTGAAACTGTTTCAAACTCTCCTGCTGAAATCTGAGATAATTCTTCTTCAGCCATTACTAATCACCATCCTACTATAACCCGCTTCCTAGAATACAAACGTTAAGGCATTTATCATTATTTCTTGAAAAATCTTGTGCGTGTTGAGCCTGTAACCTTTAACAAGGGTGAACTTGTTATTTACTAAATGACCTATCAAGAATCAGTTTGGGATGATTCGCCTTCACTAAAATCATATACGCTATCAAATTTTCGTGATCTTCCACAAATCCAGAATATTTCCGAAGAAAAACAATTTGAAATGGAAGTTGTGGGAAATGTTTTACCGTTCAAGGCAAACAACTATGTTGTTGAACAATTAATTGATTGGAATAATATTCCAACTGATCCAATGTACGTTCTTACATTCCCCCAGAAAGGAATGTTAAAACCAGAACACTATTCAAAAATGGAAAATACTCTCAAAAATACTTCTGATAAAAAGGAAATAGCAAATGTTGCAAATGAAATTCGTTTACAACTTAATCCTCATCCAGCTGGACAAATGGAATTGAATGTTCCTTCTCTAAAAGATGGTACAAAATTATATGGAATGCAACATAAATACAAAGAAACCTGTCTGTTCTTTCCTAGTCAAAGCCAAACGTGTCATGCATATTGTAGTTTTTGTTTTAGGTGGCCACAGTTTGTAGGAATGGATGAAATGAAATTTGCGATGCAAGAAGGAGAACAACTTGTTCAATATGTTTCAGAACATCCTGAAATTACTGATGTTCTTTTCACTGGTGGAGATCCAATGATTATGAAAGCTAAAATGTTTTCAAAATACATTGATGCATTACTTGAAGCAAAATTACCAAATCTCAAAACTATTAGAATTGGAACAAAGGCTCTTTCTTATTGGCCATACAAATTTCTGACTGATTCAGATTCTCAAGAAATGATAGAAGTTTTCAAAAAGATTACTGACAGTGGACTACACCTTGCATTTATGGCGCACTTTAATCATCTAAATGAATTATCAACTGAAGCTGTAAAATCTGCAATCAAAGTAATAAGAAACACTGGTGCTCAGATAAGGACCCAATCTCCAATTTTGGCTCATATCAATGATGATGCACAAATGTGGGCTCAAATGTGGACAAAACAGGTTCAACTTGGTTGTATTCCCTACTACATGTTTGTTGTAAGAGATACAGGTGCACAACATTACTTTGGCGTACCTCTGATCAAAGCATATGAAATCTTTAGAAAAGCATATTCTTCAGTTAGTGGATTGGCACGAACTGTACGCGGACCTAGTATGTCTGCAACTCCTGGAAAAGTACATGTTATTGGAACTGCTAATCTATCTGACCAAAAAGTGATTGTTCTTAGATTCTTACAGGGAAGAAATCCTGATTGGGTACAAGTACCATTCTTTGCAAAATATGATGAAAATGCAATATGGTTAGATGATCTAAAACCAGCACTTACTGAGAACTTCTTTTTTGAAGATGAGATGAATAATTTCAAAAAATCTCATCCAGAAGACGACTATCCTGAATCTTAGATTTTACCTGACCATATTGACAATTCTAACTTACTAAACCACATTAGTAAAACAATTTTTGAATATTATTAATGAACGTAGAACAAGTCTTACAAACGATTCAAGATGAAAAAATTTCATTCATTGATTTTTGGTTTGTAGATATTTTTGGTGAATTACATAACGTCGGAATGCCAAGTTATGCAATTGACAATAATAGCTTTGTAAACGGTCTTGAAAAATTAGATGCAAGTTCCATTGTAGGATTCAAATCCGTAAATAATTCTGATATGATTTTAATGCCTGATCCAAATTCATTTAAAATTCTTCCACATGATTATGATCCTGGTA
>JACENB010000117.1 GCA_013867245.1 Nitrosopumilaceae archaeon | reverse complement strand
CTGCCTTTTGAAAATTCCTTTGAATTAGTGCTTTTCCAATCAAATGAGTTACAGGTCTTTTTGAGCCAAATCTCTGATACCCATAAAAATTCAAAATATGGTCAGTTTCTTCAAAAGAAGATAGTCCATCAGAACAGTCAGAGATTTTAATTTTGAAATGATTTCCAATCATATCCTTTTTTGAAAGAGGTTTTTTTACAAATCCGATTTTTCTTAAAGAATATTTTTCAGTGGAATAATCTTCAATTGCTTTTCCTTTATTTCCAGAACAGACAAACTGTTCAGTGATTGCAGACGCATCCTTCAATCCAAGAGACTTTAGGCGGATTCCTTTCTTTCTAAAAATATCAGATAAGGCATGATTTGTATCGATTCGTTTCTTTTTTAGTTTGTAAACAGCATAGCCTTCTTCTTGATTAATTGAATTCTGAGTTTTTTCTAAAATTTTCTCTGAAACTTCAAAATCTTCAGGAGTGACACGAATTTTTCCTCCAACGCCATTAAATTTTGTGCTATAAACAGAAATTCCTATTTGAGAATCTAAATCAGGCGTCACTCTATTGTCACTGTAACATATTTGCTAATTGCAACATCAGATGTTTGTACACCAATCAAGACATTATACGTTC
The DNA here is from genome assembly GCA_013867245.1 of Nitrosopumilaceae archaeon. The sequence goes on along the minus strand of JACENB010000117.1, from coordinate 1,488 downwards.
CAGGAACTGCGTCATCTGTAGCCATAATATCAACATGAATTGTTTCTGGTTCACCAGAATCTAATTGGAAAGTTTCAGTACTATCATGAGTTAATTTTGTTTTCAAGAAGTCATGACTAGAAGATAAAATTACAGATGCACCCATAGAATCATTTGTTTGAGGATATACCAAAATAGGAACATGATCCTTTTCTCCACTAGAAAATGATAGTGTTTCTGAACCTAACTCAATTTCAAGAGGTAATGGGATTGATGTATCAACTACACCAATATTATTTTCAACCCATTCTGTAAACCAGATTTTTTCTCCATCTACAGTAAAGTCAAAGATTTGAGCTAGTCCACAATCTGCAACCAATAGGCCAGTGCCAGGATCACAATCTCCCCAGTAAGGGTTCTTTGAAGGGACATGGTATTCCACTAGTGAATTTGATTTTGGATCAAATACAGATATGTTATTTGCATTTTGTTCATTGAAAATGATTCTTCCTTGCTCATCAGAATCAATCCAATACGGTCTTGAAATAGGAGTTTTCACTACACCAGTTTGATTTCCATATGTGCTAAGTAATGGATCAGCTGTAACATATTGTGAAAACTCTTCAGTTATTGGATCAAAGCTAAAGAAAGATGATGAAGTGGTATCAGCTAACCAGATTTTTCCATCATCAGAGATAACAGCACCATTTGGAGTAAGTAGTGCTGCAGGTAATTGGTAAATTTCAGTAAACATATCACCGGCAAAAAATTCTTGTCCAGTTTCTTGTTTTGTATTTTCATATCCATCATAATCAAGTTTGATTAAAACACCACCTTGTTGGAACAACCAATTAGTATACCAAACATTTCCATCTTTATCTAAAGTAAAGTCAGCAGTTACAGAATTGTCAACAGGAGAAGGGAAACTAGTATATTCCACATCTTCTGTGGGTTGACCTATATCAAAGAATGTGAGTTTGTTTCCAGTGAAATCATTAATGATTATTCTAGACCCATCAATGTGTAATCTTTGAGGTAGAGAATCATCTGCAGAAGGATATCCTAGTCTATCATATTTTTCATCGACAGTATCGAATTTCCAAATAGAATCAAAGGTCTCATCAGTAAACCACACAGTACCATCAGGAGCATAATCAATTCCCCACATCATAGAACGACCATTTTTTGGCCAGGTAGGGTTTTCATACTCGGTAAATGTTTCAGTATTAGGATCAAATTTTGATAATTTTCCGGTATTTGTTTGTGCAAACCAGACATTTCCCTCATAATCAGTAACAATTGCCAAAGGATTTGTACATTCAGTTGGAATTGAATACTCTGTCACAAAATCAGTTGACTTTGCAATTCCAGAACCACAAAACCTAGGGCGTTCTTCATCAGGAAAATTATCAGCAGGAGTTCCAGTAATTGTCATTGTAGAAGTCTCTTCATCAGGAGGTCCCATACCAGGCATGCTTGCTGCAGTTGCCCAAAACAACAAACCTCCAC
>JACENB010000090.1 GCA_013867245.1 Nitrosopumilaceae archaeon | reverse complement strand
GGAATGGAATATCATTTGTAAATGCATAAAACACTATTTCTGATTCATATATCTCACAAAATGGTTTGATTTTTCTCAAAGAGTTTGAAGATGTATCAGGATCCATCCAACCAATCTTGTTTGTATCTCCTGAAAGCATGTTTATGACAAATGTCTGTAATGTATCATCTAGATTATGTCCTGTTGCAATAACATCTGCACCAATGTCTTTTGCAGCATGATCAATTGCCCTTCTTCTTAAAGTTCCACAAATTGAACATGATGATGTTTTTTCATTTTCTCTCATGTCTAATGCTTCGTCAAGTGTTAACTCAAAGAGATCTTTGTAAGAGTAAACTTTAAGCTCTACATTCAATTCATCACAAAATTTTTCGACGATTTCTAATGCTTCGTTTCTATATCCTGGAATTCCTTCATCAATAGTAATTGCTTTAATTCTAAAATTATGACTAGATGACATTTCATGAATAATTTTCAAAAGTGCTAGAGAGTCTTTACCTCCAGAAACTGCAACTGCCACTAATTCATTATTTTTGATCATTTTGTGCTTGGAAATGGTTTTTGCAGTTTTTCTTACAATAGAATTTGAGAAACATTCTGAACAGAGTTTTTGACCCGAATATTTTCTAGTGTATACTGCTGAATTTTCACAGTAATCACATTTCATGAATTTGAATATTTTTTTTCATTAATGATTCTTTAGGTATTTTCTATATTGTGAACCAACCAGATTTTACATATGAAAGAGCAATGTTTAGACCAAACAAAGCAAAAGTAAACGCATAGATTCCCCACATTACTCCATTTACTGCTTTTTCTGAAATTCTCTGATCAATTATGGTATGAATGAATTTCCCACCATCTAAAATTGGTAGTGGGAGCATATTGATTATCCCTATGAAAAATGAAATCATCCATAGCCATAGAAGGAACATTGAAACATTTGGATCATTCCATTCAATGAAATTCAATACAGGTTTGTATGCAAATGAATTATCTCTCATAATTCCAATCAATCCTCTTTCTGGATCGTCTGGTGCCGGCATTACTTGAAGACTAAATTCTAATGGTTGTCCATCTCTAAGTACAGAAACACTTGCCGTATCTCCTGGATTCAAACTCGGGAAATCTACTGGACTCAGAATCGGCTTGTCGTTAATTGATGTTATGATATCATTTGCAAGAAGTCCTGCTTGTTCTGCTCCTGAATTTTCAATAATTGAAAGAATTAGAACTCCTTCAGGTAATTCGTAGAATGAGCTTAGTAATGGTTCAGGTAAAACCATTGCAAAGAATGGATTTGTAAGTAAAATTGCTCCTAAGGCAAATGCAAAAATTACATTTGATGTTGCTCCTGCTCCAATTACTCTAAGTCTTGAAATCTTTTTTGCCTTGTTGAATTCTTCCTCATCTGGTTCTACAAAGCCAGCAAACATTGCGATAAATATTGCAAATCCTCCTGTTTTGATCTTAATTTTCTCTAGTGCTGCGACAATTCCATGTGCACCTTCGTGAATAACTAACACAACTGGAATTGATAGTAAAAAGTACGTAATTGATGCTGCTGAAGTTAATGTAACTCCTGGAATAAGAACAGTTAATTCTGAAAATTCTGTTTGTGCAACAAAAAAGTTTGCAACATTATTTAGCAAAAACCAAAATGCAAAACCCATCATAAGAAAACCAGAAATTACACTGACATCTGCAAAAACTCTAATTCCTCTTCTTGTCCGACTAAGGAGTTTTAACAATACTGAATTGACTTGTTTATTTTTGTAAGTTAGACTGTATGCCTTTATCTCAAAACCATACTTTTCTAATTTTAGTCCCTTAGCAATAACAACAATTACGACCCACGCCATTAGTACATAGATAATCGAATTTTGAGTGATAAAATCAAGTTCCAAATTAATTGTAATTTTTTTAAGGTACGGACATTTATCGGTTACTATGAAACCAGCGGTAATTATCTCGACTTATCCTGACAAAAAATCAATCACAAAAATTGCAAAAGTGTTTGTAAAAAATAAGACAGTAGCATGTGTAAATATTTCAAAAATTTCTTCAATCTATTCTTGGAATAAAAAAATAGAAAACACCTCTGAATATATCGCAATTTTCAAAACTACATCAAAAAA
>JACENB010000138.1 GCA_013867245.1 Nitrosopumilaceae archaeon | reverse complement strand
AAAGGTGTAATGGCATTTTCCCCAGACAAAGAAACTGCAATTCCATTTGATGGTGCAGGATACATGTTGAATCGTCAGAAACTCCCAGAGATTCAAAATGAAAGATGTCAAAAAATAGGAATTGAGTTTGAATTTGAAAAAAATCTATCAGGTCTAATTTATGATGGTCAGCAAGTAGTAGGTGTTCAGGGAACTGACAGCAAAACAGGTGAGCCATTTAAGAAAACAGCAAAGGTTGTCATTGACGCTACTGGTGTCGCATCCATGCTCAGAAATGGACTAAAGAACTCTACCAAAGTAGAAAAGAGAATCGATAGAAGAGACTTGGAATCAACTGGCAGATACATCATGTACTTTGAGCCAGGACAAAAAGACCTATCAGAATTTGATCCTGATTATTGTATTATTCATTTAGACCAAGACATTGCTCCAGGCGGATACGGATGGGTATTTCCTAAAGCAGACAACAAAGTAAACATCGGTCTTGGAGTTGAAAAATCACTTTTAGAAAGAAGAAACAAACGTTTAGGCAAAAAAGACAATGTCGAATCTTTGATGAAAGAGTATCTTCAAAGAAACACTGTAATTCAAAATCCAAAACTTTCTGAAGATCCTGAAGACATTAACAACAACTCTGGAATATTCCAAGTTTCAGTTAGAAGACAAAACGATTGTATGGTTTCAGGTGGATATGTTATGGTTGGAGATTCTGCATGGATGCCAAAACCAATTGATGCAGGAGGAATTGGTCCAGCATTAATTGCAGGAACTATTCTAGGAAACAATATTGCACAAGCATTAGAAGCAAATGATGTTTCAGAAGCTGGTTTGTGGCAATACAATTTAGATTTCATTAAAGAATACGGATACAAGACTGCAGGTCTTGAATTGTTTAGAAGACTAGTTCAACAAATGACAAACGAGCAAATCAGTTATGGTATGAAACACTTTTTGGGAAATATGGATGTCGAATCAATCAGCAAAGGTGAACACCCAGACTTTTCAGGATTAGGAAAACTTGGAATGATAATTAGAGGTGCAATGAACAAGACAGTTGCAGATGGTTTGAGATACACATCAAAAGAAAACCAATGGCTAGTAGAACATTATAACAATTATCCAAAAGATCCATCTGGTTTTGATGAGTGGAACAAAACACTTCACGGAAGAATGGATCAAGCTTTTGCAAAAGTAGAAGCATTTGGAAAATAGATCTAACAATAAATATTGTTGAAATACATCATAACATACTTTGGAAGAAGTACAGTATCTAGATTGGAATAATTCAATTCAGACTCTAAACAAGGCATATGAGACTGGCCTTTTTGTGCTCATTATTGGACCAAAGGGTACAGGCAAGACATCACTGGTAAGAGATTTTGCAAAAAGCAAGGGAATCAATCTAGAATCAATCAATTTTAGTCTCAGAACAAGAGAAAGCCACCTAGTTGGAACAAAGACACTGACAGATGGAACCGTCAGTTTTGAAGAAGGGGTCTTGATAAAATCAATGAGAGAAGGCAGCATGTTATACTTGGATGAAATCAATTCAGCTGAAGCTGATGTTTTACTTAGATTAGATGAAGCACTAGATGACAGACGACAAATTGCATTAAAGGAATCTACAGGTGAAGTTGTAAAAGCAAAAGACAATTGGTTTGTTGTTGCAACAATCAACCCATTAACTCACAGCGGAACAAAGGAATTACCTCCACAACTACTAAGCAGATTTCCAGTTAGAATCAGACTAGAGTACCCACCTGAAGAAGTAGAATTAGATATTGTAAAAAAACATGTTTCAGGAGAACATGATTCAGAGATAGGTCAGGCAATCAAACTAGCAAGTACATTAAGACAAGCAGCTGCAGTTGAAGAGTTGTTTTATTCTCCTAGTCTAAGGGAGACAATTGCTTTTGGAAAATTACTAGACGGCGGAATGGCTGCAAAGGAAGCAGCAAACATTGTTTTTGGAAATGTCTACACACAGTGGGGAGATATAGAATATCAAAAAGTAAGTGACATCATTACCTCAATGTTTGGAAACTAATGCAATCAGTAAAACTTCAAAACGAATCACTAGTAGAGATTGCTACATTTCTTGTAAGACGATGGTCTGAAAGAGATAACATCGTTGTAGAAAT
>JACENB010000051.1 GCA_013867245.1 Nitrosopumilaceae archaeon | reverse complement strand
ATTGTACCTGTAGGAAGTGGTGCAATGCTTAATGCAATTTGTAAAGGATTTGAAGAATTACAAACTGTTTCATTACTTGGAGATGTGTCAAATATGCATATGATTGCAGCACAACCACATGGATGTGCACCAATTGTTGATGCATTTAAGAAAAATGCAAAAGAAGTAATTCCAGTTGAAAACCCTGATACTGTTGCTAAGAGTTTAGCAATAGGTGATCCTGGTGATGGTAGATATGTTTTGAAAAGACTTCAACAATACAATGGATTTGCTGAAGAATGTAACAATAAAGAAATTTTAGATGCAATACTTCTTTTGGCAAAAACTGAAGGAATATTTACAGAACCAGCAGGTGGCGTATCTGTATCTGTATTACAAAAAATGGTAGAACAAGGTAAAATTGATAAAAATGACAAGGTAGTATGTTATGTTACTGGAAATGGCTTGAAGGCAACTGAATCAATAATGGAAATATTACCAAAACCAACTGTTTATCAACCAAACATTAATGAAATCTCAGCGGTAGTGCAATAATATGGCAAATATCACATTTACAATTCCTTCAGTACTAAATGCAGGCGGCGGTGAGAAAAAAACTGAGATTTCAGCAGACTCCTTACAAGATGCATTCATCAAAATATCGGAAATTCAAGGTGATGATTTTAAACGACGAGTACTAGAAGCCGACAACTCACCACGTTCCTTGATTAATATCTACATTAATGGAAAAAATGCAAAATTTGCTAGCGGAATGGATACTCCATTAAACGATGGAGATGAAGTCTATATTTTGCCTGCAGTTGCTGGAGGTTCTGAAGACTTATCATCAAAAGAACTCGATAGATACTCACGTCAAGTAATGCTTGAAGAAATTGGTTTTAATGGACAACTAAAATTAAAAAATTCTAAAGTTTGTGTAGTTGGAACTGGTGGACTTGGTCATCCAATTATTACACGATTAACTGCAATGGGAGTTGGTACATTAAGAATTGTTGACAGAGATGTAATTGAATTATCTAATTTACATAGACAAACTTTGTTTGATGAAGATGATGTTGGACAAGTAAAAGTTGAAGCTGCTGCAAAAAAATTAAAAAAATTAAATTCTGAATGTAATATTGAAGCACTAACAGTTTCAGTAAATGATTACACCGCACTTGAAGTTGTAGAAGGATGTGATGTTGTAATTGATGCACTTGATTCAGTCAATGCACGTTATGCATTAAACAAAGCTTGCATTAAATTCGGAATTCCTTTTGTAACTGGAGCTGCAGTTGGAACATCAGGACAAGCATTTACAATTTTACCAAAAGAAAGTGCATGTTACTATTGCATGTTTCCTGCACTTGATGAAGATACGATGCCAACATGTAGTATTGAAGGTGTGCACCCATCAATACTTTCTATTATGGGTGGAATAGAAGTTGCAGAAGCTGTTAAAGTTATTACAGGAAAAAAACCAAATTTGTCAAATAGAATTTTACACATTGATTTAGAAAATTTAGATTTTAACAGTACAAGAACATTCAGAGCTGATGAATGTCCAATTTGTGGAACTGGAAAATTAGAAGTTGTTGAAAAACAAGAATTAATTTTAGAAGAATTATGTGGGCGAAATAGAGGAAAGAGAACTTACTCTATTACTCCAACTGAAACTTTTGATTTAGATTCTGCAAGTGTTTCAGCTGTTGCAAAAGAAAAAGGATTTCTAGTTGAGAATTTAGGTGATTTGGGATTATCCATGAGAACTAACGAATTATCTGTTAATTTTATGAAAAGAGGATCTGCTGTGGTTGTTGGATCAAAAGATGAATCTGATGCAATCACTCTATACAAGACTCTATTATCTAGAAATTAGGCTGTAAAAATTTCATAAATCTATAGTAATTCTTATAAAATGTAGTTAAATGATCTAAATATTCGTATGAATTATAATAAATTAAGACAAATTATATAGAAATTATAAAAAATCTAAAAAATTGATGAAATAATCACAAAAAACAGTCAATTTGTGGACAAATCGTCCATTAGCCTTAAATACAAATTTTTTCGAAAAATAACAATAACATGAATAACGAAATAGGACGTAAATTAACTAGTCTTACGCTAATGACAATAATGTTAGCAGGTGGTATGACCATTGCAGCACCTTCAATGATG
>JACENB010000153.1 GCA_013867245.1 Nitrosopumilaceae archaeon | reverse complement strand
AAATCCAAACTAAATTGGTAAAAGAAAACAAACAGGTAGGATCAAAATCACTCACTCTCAAGAAAAAATTGCCAGATTCATATGGAAATCATGAAAGAAGGGTCACAGAAAAATAAAGAATTTTACCAAAATTGTACGCTTTATTTTGAATATTTACGAAAAAATAGTAGTGTAGACTATGAATTTGAAGACGAATACTATTTCACCATGCCTGCAATATCCAGTCATCAATAGTACAAGATTTAGAACTCATCAAAATTTGTAAAATATGGAACAAAATCTACAAGATTTAGCAGATAAAATTATCAAATATACAGAACAATCAGGAGTTCAATATTGCGATGTCAGAGCAGAACAGCAAATTAAAAAATCCATACTGATAGAAAATAAGGAAATTGAGCATATTAGAAATAGTGAAGATAAAGGAATAGGAGTCAGATTAATTAAAAATGGAGCATGGAGTTTTTGCTCAATTACCAATCCAAAATCATTTGATGAAATAAAAAATATTTTAGATAAAACAATAAAAAATTCGGATTACACAAATTCAAATAAAAAAAATAAAATTAATCTACACAATAATCCAATAAATAAAAAACAAATTAATTTTCCAGTAATTAAAAAACCAGAAATTGAAAAATTAACGTCAATAGGTTTAGAATGCAATGAAATCATGATGAATTCACCAACAATTATCAGATCAGTTACAAATCCATATTTTGTTACAAATTCAAAATATTTTGTTAATTCAGAGGGCTCAAAAATTTTACAAAATTTTACTGATGTTATTATGGAAATGGTTGCAACTGCACATGAATCAGGGATTACACAATCAGTCAACATAACAGAAGGAGGAAGAGGAGGAATGGAATTAATTCAAAGCAAATCTCAACAAAGTGCAAAAGAAATTTCAGTGAAAGCATCAGAATTAATTAAAGCAAAACCAGTGAAAGAAGAAAAAACTACACTTGTTATGAATCCAGATTTTGTATCACTACTTACTCACGAAATTTTAGGTCATCCGTCAGAAGCAGATAGAGTTCTAGGAAAAGAAATGGCATGGGCAGGAGGAGCTTGGTGGAAAGGAAAAATAGGAGAAAAGATTGGTTCAGAAAATTTGAATGTCTTTGATGATCCAACTATCAAAGAAAGTCTAGGATGGTATTATTATGATGATGAAGGGGTTGAAACCAAAAAAACTAATCTTATAGAAAATGGAATTTTGAAAAACCACATGCAAAATAGAGAAACATCGGAAATATTCAATTCCATCCCTACAGGAAACATGAGAGCTACAAGTTATCGATATATGCCATTAATTCGAATGGCTTGCACATGTATTGGTAATGGAGATCAGGAAGTTAATGAAATAATTAAAGATGTCAAAAATGGATACTATATTTCAAACATGAAAGTACCTTCAATAGACATGAAGCGCTACAACTGGAGCATATCATGTCAATACGCACAAAAAATTGAGGATGGACAATTAACAGATTTACAAAGAGATGTAATAGTAATGGGTACTGCACCTGAATTTTTTAATTCAATAGATGCATGCGGAAATGATTTCACAGTAAGACCAATAACTAATTGTGGAAAAGGAGATCCTATGCAATCAATGATCATGGGAAACGGTGGACCAACTATTAGAGGAACGGCAACAGTCAAAAGTGTTAATTAAAATGGAAAAAAAATTACAAGAAATAAAACAACAAGTGATAGAATGTACAAAATGTGAATTAAGTAAAACACGTAATAATTCAGTTGCTGGAAAAGGAAATTTTAAATCAGATGTAATTTTCGTAGGAGAAGCTCCAGGAAAGAATGAGGATTTGAAAGGAGAACCATTCATCGGAATTGCAGGAAAAAAACTTTCAATGGCATTAGAAAGTGCAGGAATTACAAGAGATGAAGTTTACATAACAAATATTGTCAAATGCAGACCACCAAATAATCGAGTTCCAACAACAAATGAAAGAGAGACATGCAAAGATTATCTAAAAAAAGAAATTGAGATAATAAAACCGAAAATTATTTGTGTTTTAGGAAATACAGCATTTGGATCACTATTAGATGGAAAAGAAATTACAAAATATAGAGGAAAAATAGTTAGAAAAGACAATCAATTATATTTTTTAACTGTTCATCCAGCTGCTACAATTTACAA
>JACENB010000167.1 GCA_013867245.1 Nitrosopumilaceae archaeon | reverse complement strand
GTACTCGTGCTTGCCAAGTACGTGACCCGGGTTCAAATCCCGGTAACTGCACCATCTATTGATTTTTAGGAATTAATCCATTTTTTATGATTTCAAGTGCATCGTGAGCCTTTTCAGGTCTAGGTAATTGAATAGCAATTACATTATCTTGACCATATCTAGATTCAGGAGAATTAAGAACCAACATCGAGGTCTTTGCTAAAACTTCAAAAAAGTTCAAATCAGTTTTTGCATTAACAAGAAATTTTTCAGAAATATTACCAATAGAAAAAGTCAATACAACTTCTACAAACACATTTCCTAGTCCATCTTGCAAAATATTGAGATCAGTATTTACAGAAAAAGGCTGGCCCTCAATTTTTGCTCGAATTAAACCATATTTTTCTTCATCAACAACTATGCAAGGAGTTTCTTTTCCTTCAAAATCAAATGTTGTAATCCCATCATGAACACTATCTAACATTTTTTGTAATTCATCAGACATCTTCTTTTTCCTCCAATGCAGGAACAATTTTGTCACTTGCTCTTACTAAGAATGGAGAGATAAACGCAGTAATAATTGAAATAATTCCAACCAACGGGAACAAAAATGCACTTACTGCACCAATATCAACTCCAACTTTTACAATAACAATTGAGAATTCACCACGAGGAGCTGCTAATGTGAATGCTGAACGAAGTGCTTTTCCACGTTTTTGTCGGAAGATAAAATTACCCAACATATTACCACCAAATTTCATACCAGTTGCAACTGCAATCAAAGCAATTGCAATGAAAAGATAATTTTCTAGTTGTGAAACATCCATCAAAGCACCTACAGATATGAAAAATATGGCCACAAACATGTCTTTGATTGGACTAGAAAGTAATTTTGCAACTTCAGCAGATTTTGATTCTGCTACTAACACACCAGCTAAAAAGGCGCCAATTGCAACAGATAATCCAACAATATTTGCCAATAGGGCATAACCAAAGCACACACCAAGTACACTTAGGAGCAAAATCTCACGATTTTCAGCAGCTGCAACTCTGTCAATTAAGCCAGGAACTATTCGAGTTCCAACAGTAAAAGTTCCAACAATAAGACCAATTGCAACTAATACAACTACAACAATTGATTCTATAGATACAGTTCCAACTAAAGCAACCGATTGTAATGTAGAAATCAAAATTACTGCAATTACATCTTCAACAATCAAAATACCCAAAACAAGAATAGAGGATTCTTTTTTGATTTTTCCCATCTCTTCTAAAATTTTAACAATTATTGCAGTACTAGAAATTGATAAAGCTGCAGAAATAAACAATGCATCCATAAATTGTAATCCAAGTGCCGTTGAAGCATAAAACAAAACACCTAATGTAGAAAATAGTCCTAGTGTTCCAACACCAACAGAAACTTTTCCAATTGATTTGATCTTGGCATATGGAAATTCAATACCAATTACAAATAATAATAAAATTACACCAATTTCTGAAAACAAATGCAAAGCAGAAATATCAGATAAAATTCCAACACCTTCTAACATTTCAGACGGAGAATTATTTTCAGGTAAAAGCCAAGTCCAAAGAGGAGATAATGGACCAAGTAACATTCCTGCAAACAGATATCCAATAATCAAAGGTTGTCTAATTTTAAAAAATGCAAGTGTTACAATAGAACCAATTATCATGATAAAAGCTAAATCAGTTACAAAACCTGTATGGGTAGACTCTGGAGTTACTTGTTCAATCAAAGTATTAACAGTAGAATTCAACGAATTCTGAATTGTACTAGAATCCAATTGTAACAAATTATTTTGCATGATATCACTTAATGAATTTCATTAAAAAGTGATTGTGTAGTTAAAAATTTGAAAATTTTTTTTAAAAAATATGAAAAATTGATTATCAAAAGATTATCAATTTGAAACTTCTTTATGCCCAGTTATCATAGCATAATTGCAGAGTGATGAGTAGGTCAGCAGATTAGGATTAAGATGAAGAGATATGACCTGGGGTAACTGACTGCAATTATTTGGTTACATGGCGATAACCTAATTATTAATAGTACGGTACCGTACTGTACTATATGATTCAATGTGAATATTGTGCAAGAGGATTCATCGAAACAGCTAACGGTCTTGCTGAAAAGACATTTCATGAATTACTTCATGAACCTGAAGTTGTAAACAAGTGACTCTTTACATTTTTTTATTTTATACCCAAATTTTTTATTCTTAGTTCTTAATTCATCTTATAT
>JACENB010000035.1 GCA_013867245.1 Nitrosopumilaceae archaeon | reverse complement strand
CAGAACCTTCCATCATTTCAAATGCATTTTTTGCAGTTTGTGGATTTGGATATAAAGCAGCCATAATGTAGGCATCTAAAGCAGGAGTGGATTGTTTCATCATTCCAGATGGAGAAACCAAAATTAGTTTTTCAACAGTCTTGGGATTTGAGGCAGTGAATTCAGCAGTAATTTGACCTCCAAGAGATGAACCAATTAAATTAGTACTAAGGATATTTGTAGATTCCAAAAAATCTTTAAGAAAATTTGAAAAAAAATCTATAGTATAATCAGCAAGAGGTTTATCACTATATCCAAATCCAATAAGATCAGGTATCACTACACGAAATTTTTCTGCAAAGAATGGTATTACTTGATCCCATCTTTCAGCAGATGCACCTAATCCATGAATTAGAACTAATGTTTTATCAGAATTTCCAGATTCAAGATAACGAATCTTGTGTCCATCAATGTCAATAAATTTCTCTTGCATTATTTTAGCTTCAATTGTTATGAGTAGATAAGTTTTGGTTAATTTACCGATCATGAAATTTTTGATTTTTTAGAAAAATGAGATTGGCCCTCTGTGAGTATCTTTTTTAGGATGAAAGATGGGGGGATTATGTGATAAAGAAAACAATCTCTAAAATTCTTGTACCACTAGATGGTTCAAAAAACTCCCAAAGAGGTTTGGAAATGGCAATTTCACTTGCGAGGCAGTGCGGGGCAACGCTCACAGGCGTATTCTCAATTAATGCTCCCCCACACTCTGAATTCAGAGGAGTTGGATCTGTTGAAAAATCACTCAACAGAGAAGTGAAAAAAATTATGGAAGAATCCAAAACTTTGGCAGCAAAAAATGGCATTGTATTCAAAGAAAAAATGATGCAAGGAGACATTGGATATAATATCGTCAAGCTTGCACAAGGTAAAGAGAACTTTGACATGATAGTAATTGGTTCACGTGGAAGAAGTTCAGCAAAGGAGTTGTTCTTTGGAAGTGTTTCAAACTATGTCATACATACAGCAAAGATTCCAGTTCTCATTGTAAAATAATTCAGAATCCATTCTTTTTGAAATATTTTTGATGATACTCTTCTGCTTTGTAAAATGTAGGGGCAGGAGTTATTTCAGTAACGACAGGGTCATTAAATTTTCCAGAAGATTCAAGTTGTGATTTTGATTTTTCTGCAATCTCTTTTTGTTTTTCATCATGATAGAAAATAGCAGAGCGGTATTGTATTCCAACATCAGGACCTTGGCGATTTAGTGTTGTAGGGTTATGATTATTCCAAAAAACATCCAATAGTTCTTCATAGGAGATTTCATTAGGATCATATTCAACTTCGACTGCTTCGGCATGTCCTGTCCTATCAGTACATACTTCTTCATAAGTAGGGTTTGGAAGATTCCCTCCAATGTAACCAACTTGGGTAGATTTTACACCTTTTGTTTTACTAAGTAAATCTTCAACATGCCAAAAACATCCTGCACCAAATGTTGCTTTCAATTCAAAAATTGTAATACATTGACAGAATTAAAACCATTTGTTGTAAAGGAAGATATTGATTTTAAGTTCCAGTCATTTTTTTGGAAACATCAGTAAAAATTTCAACCACTTTTTTAGCCAAATTTTCAATGTTTGCAGTAGGTTCTGCAGAAATCAGCAGTAAAATCTGAGTTATAGGAAATGGAAAACTAACAAGAACTGCCTTGTCTCGTCTTGCAGCTAAATAGTTGATAGGTCCTAAACTTTCATCATATTCTTTCCTAATAGATGCCTTTGATACAAATTCCAAGAATGACTGAAGTCTAGTCTCATCGCCCTCATAAGGAGTCAATCCTTCTTTGAAGCCCCCTGAAATCAATTTTCCATCTTTATCAACAATTCCAGCAAATCTAATTTCTGATTCATCTAGTAATTTTTTACATTTTTCAGCATATAGATTCAAGGTACCATCAGAATTAGTCATGATAAGATAATTTAGCATATCAAAAATAAAAACCTAGTCAATTTTATCAGTTTAAAAAAATTCCAAATTGGTCACAAAGTTGAACAAGTTTTTACATGAAATTAATAAGCAAAAACTGAAAAATAACATTATTGAAAATAGGAATAATTCTAATCATATTAGTCGTGGTTTTAGGAACTGTTAGTGCCCAAAGCGTGTTTGCGCACCAGCCAGATTTCTCAGTTCAAACCCCTGAAGACATTTTAAAATTCTGTGAGTTTTTCTACGAAGAATACGAGTTATTTGGTCTAGACGGATTGGTTGATCTACATCC
>JACENB010000142.1 GCA_013867245.1 Nitrosopumilaceae archaeon | reverse complement strand
ATTTCAATTTTAGGAACAAGTGGAATTGTAATTCCATTTTCTACAGCATCATATGCAGCATCAATTAGACAAAATTTGGATGTAGCAATTGCTGCAGGGAACGAAACTGTAGTATTAACAACAGGTGGAAGAAGTGAAGAATATGCCAAAAAAATTGTTGATTTACCAGTTCACTGCTTTGTGCAAATGGGAGATTTTTCAGGATATACAATACAGCAATGCGGTAGAAAAAATATCAAAAAAGCATATGTTGTAGGATTTATTGGAAAACTAGCAAAGATGGCTGCTGGCGTAAAACAAACTCATGTCAAAGGATCAAAAGTTGATATGAATTTTTTATCGGAATTAGCAAAAAAAGCCAATGCCAATGAAGAAGTAATTCAAAGCATTAAAAAAGCAAATACTGCAAGACACGTTTCAGAAATAATCAAAGAAAATAACATCACTGGATTTTTTGAACTAATTTGTAGTGAAACATACAGGCATATGAGAAAACATTCAGAAGAAAAAGTTCCAATAGATGTAATATTATTTGATTTTGAAGGACAGATCCTTGCTAGAAAATCATAAGAGTAAGGTATTTTATTAAAGTTAGAAATTTTTGATTATGGAAAATGTATCAGTTCTTGCAATAACAAAAAATGGTATCAAAATTGGAGAAAAATTAAAAGGACTTTATCCTAATTGGAACATTTTTGCACCAGAGAAATTATCTAATAAAAATAACGAAATAATATGGTATTCTGAGGGTACAACAAATAAAATCATTGAACTTTTTAAAAATTCCAATGCATTAATTTGCCTTTTTTCATTGGGTGCAGTAATAAGATTAATTGCACCACATCTGAAAGATAAGAAAACAGATCCTGCAGTAATTGTAATTGATGATAAAACAAATTTTGTGATTAGTGTTTTATCAGGCCATATAGGAGGAGCAAATGAATTAACTCAAGAAATTTCTGAAAAATTAAATGCATTACCAGTTATCACAACTGCTGCAGATGTAAACAAAACAATTGCCGTAGATTTGGTAGGTAAAGAATTTGGTTGGAAAATTGATGATGAAACAACAGTAACTAAAATTAGTGCACATATGGTAAATGCAGAAGCTATTGGTGTCTATCAACAAGCGGGTAATAAAAAATGGTATAAAGAATTACCAAAAAATGTAAAAATTTATGATAGTTTAGACGAATTAAAGAAATCAAATTCAAAAGCACATTTAATAATTTCAGATGAAGAAATTGATGATGAATTATCTCAAGAATCTGTAATTTATCGTCCCGAAAGTCTAGTTATTGGAATAGGACTACATTGGGATACAACAAAAGATACAATCAAAGAGGGAATAGATTATTGTTTAGATAAATTCAATTTGAGTTCTAAATCTATTGCTAAGCTGGTTTCAATTAAAAAACCCGAAGATGTGCAAGGATTAATCGATCTTGGAAAAGAAATGCAAATTCCTGTAGAATATGTTGATAGAGAAGAACTTGCCGAAATTATTACTCCAAATCCATCGACCACAGTAAAAGCATTTGAAGGTACAGCAAGTGTTTCTGAAGCTGCTGCAATTAAAGTATCAAAAGGGGAATTAATTGTAGAAAAGCAGAAATTCCCACCAAATTTAACAGTAGCAATTGCGAGGAAAATAGATTGAAGCGTGGATTACTAATAATTGATAGGGGGAGTCGACAAAGAGAAGCATCTGAAGAATTAGAAGTAATTTGTGAAGGAATTAGAGATAAGGGTGAATATTCTTTTGTTGATTTTTGTTTTTTAGAGGTTGAACCACCATTTATTGAAGATGGAATTGAAAAAACTCTAAAACAAGATATTGATACACTTACAATAGTTCCATATTTTCTATATCCAGGAAAAAAAGTAAAAAATGCAGTTACTGATGTAATGAAGTTTCAAAAAGATACTAAAATAAAATTTCTTGTTACCAAACCAATGATGATGCATAAAACTTTGGTAGAAATAGTTCAAAGTAGAGTAGACTCAACATTAAAAGAGAATCAAATTACTTTAGAAAATAAGGATGTAGATGTAATGATTATTGGTCATGGAAGTGTAGATCCTAATGCACAAAGATCACTTGATTATATTGTAAATGGATTAAAAGACAGTTACAGAAATGTAAGTAGATCATGGTTAGAAATAGAACAACCAGATATTTTTGAAGGAATTAAAACTGTTGAAAAAAATAATCCAAATGTTCTAGTTAATGTATTTTATTTTCTTCATGAAGGGGCACACGTTAAAACAGATATCAATAATGATTTGATACCAGCATTAGAAAATTCTAATATTAAGAAAAGCTATATTACAAAACATATTGGGACAGATCAAAAAATGGTAGATTTAATATTAGAAAGAGCAAAGGAAGTAGAGAATGCAAACTAAGAAAGGCCAATCAATCGAAGATGCAAGCATGAAAATGATCGAAGATGAAATTGGATCACATAATTATAATGAAAAAGAATGGCCTATTGTAAGAAGAATAATTCATTCTACTGCTGATTTTGATTTTGCCGATAAAAATAGGCTCATTTTTCAGAAAGATGCTATAGAAAGTGGTATGAATGCTCTCAAAAATGGATGTAGTATAGTAGTGGATGTAAATGGAGTAATCGGCGGACTCAATAAACAAAACCCAAAAGATTTTGGTAATGAAATTGTGTGCAATATTTCCAAACCAGAAATAATGCAACAAGCTAAAGATGAAGGAAAAACACGTTCTCAAGTTTCAATGAGAGTTGCAAAAAATGATATCGATGGGGGAATAGTTGCAATAGGAAATGCACCAACTGCTTTAATGGAAGTAATTGAAATGGTAAACGAAGGAATTGTTAAACCAGCATTAATCATAGGAATACCAGTTGGATTCATTTGTGCACCAGAATCAAAGGAAGAATTATCAAAATTACAAGGAACTCCATTCATAACTAATTTAGGAAGAAAAGGAGGAAGTTCTTCAGCATCAGCAATTATCAATGCAATTTTTAAATTAATTAGAGCTGAATCATCTAATTAATATAAAAAAATTTCATTATTTGAAACAAGGGTAATAAGTTAAGAAATTTATTTAAAATTGATTCACTTTGATTCGTAATTTAATAGTAATATTAGGAGATCAATTATCTTTAGAAATTTCATCATTAGAAAAAATTAGAAAAAATGAAGATAAAATATTGATGATGGAAGTTTCAAATGAAATAGAATATGTAAATCATCATAGAAAAAAACTTGTTTTATTATTTAGTGCAATGCGTCATTTTGCAGATGAGCTTAAAAAAAATAAATTTGATGTAACATATGTTGAATTTAATAAATCAGAGAAAAATTTTACAAAAGAATTAGATCGTCAATGTAAGAAGTTTAATCCAAAATCTATCATAATTACACATCCTAGCGAATATCGAGTCTTAGACGAGGTAAAAAAATGGGAAAAATTACTAGATATTCCAGTGACCATTATAGAAGATACAAGATTTTTTTGTAAAATAGATGAATTTTCAGATTGGGCAGAGTCTAGAAAAGAACTCAAAATGGAAAATTTTTATCAACAAATGAGAAAAAAATACAAAATTCTAATTGATGATAAAGGAAAACCAATTGGTGGAAAATGGAATTATGATGTTAAAAATAGAAAAAGACTACCAAAAAATCATCCAGAAATTCCTTCTCCATTAATTTGTAAACCAGATAAAATTACAAAGCGTGTAATTACACAATTAAATAAAAAATATACAAGACATTTTGGAGATTTAGAACCATTTTGGTTTGCAACAACAAAACAAGATGCAGTAAAAAGTTTAGAGGATTTTATTAAAAACAGACTAGAATTTTTTGGTCCGTATGAAGATGCAATGAAAGAAAAAGAAAAATTTCTTTATCATTCAGTTTTATCAATTTATCTTAACATAGGCTTACTAAATCCACATGAAGTAATTGAAAAAGTTTTACAAAAAAAGGATTTACCAATTGAATCAGTAGAAGGATTTGTAAGACAAATTTTAGGATGGAGAGAATATGTAAGAGGGATTTACTGGCACTTTATGCCAAAATATAATCAAACAAATTTTTTTAATGCAAAAAATAAAATTCCAAATTTTTACTGGGATGGAAAAACAAAAATGAATTGTATGAAAAACTGTATTGAACAGACTAAACAAGAAGCATATGCACATCATATTCAAAGATTAATGATTACTGGAAATTTTGCATTAATTGCAGGAATTGAGCCTAAACAAGTTTGTGATTGGTATCTATCTGTATATGCAGATGCTTTTGAATGGGTAGAATTGCCTAATACACATGGAATGATTCTTTATGCTGATGGAGGAATTCTGGGTTCTAAACCATATGCTGCAAGTGGAAATTACATCAATAAAATGTCAGACTATTGTAAGAATTGTGAATATGATGTTAAATTAAAAAATGGTAAAAATGCATGTCCATTTAATTATCTTTATTGGAACTTTTTTTTAAAAAATCAAAATAAATTAAAAAAGAATCCAAGACTTTGGACAGTATTTTCAACTATTAAAAATATGTCAGAAGATAAGAAAAAACAAATCAAAGATGATTCAGAAAAATTTTTGAAAACAATATGAAAGAATTATTTTTCTATAAGCTAAATTGAATTATCACTAGGATCAAATTTTGATGAAGTTTTAATAAAATGAATGACAAATATGATTATTCACAAACAAAAGGAATCATAGAGCCCTCCTTGCTTTTGCCAGAAAGGAGGTTCCTATTTTTATTCAAAAAAATCTACTTTCGTGATTGATTTATACAATTATTGACAAAAATTTTAGCATAATTAGAACTATCAAAATAAAGATGGCCATATGAAGCAAGAGTGTTATTTTGAATAATTCCGTCTTTATGATTTGTAATTCCCTCTCCAATTTCTAAATCAAAAGCAAATTTTGAATCTGATGCAACAGATTTCAATTGAGAATAATG
The DNA here is from genome assembly GCA_013867245.1 of Nitrosopumilaceae archaeon. The sequence continues at coordinate 15,561 of JACENB010000142.1, read as the reverse complement.
AAATTCATGACCTTGAAATCCATGTAAAGTATCAGATAGTATATTTTTACTAGATAATTTTCCTTTTGTATAATTTAGCCTCATTTTTTTTGTCATAATTGTTTCAGCATCTATCAAACCAACCATTTTGTATTTTTTTTTATTATTTGTAATGGATTTAGTTAGATACATCAATCCACCACATTCTGCATAAATTGGAAAATCGTTATCAGATAATTTTTTGATTGATTTTTTCATGGATTGATTCTTTGATAAATCATTTCCCAATATTTCAGGAAATCCTCCACCTATGTACAATCCATCACATTTTGGGATTTTTTTATTTTTAATAGGGCTAAAGAAAGTTAATGATGCGCCATTACGTCTTAATGCATTCAAATTATCATCATAATAGAAATTAAAAGAATTATCTAAAGCAATTGCAATTTTAACTTTAGATTTTTTATTACTTTTTGTTTGATTTTTAGGAATAGGTACAGGATTTTTAATAATTTTTAAAATTTTATCTACATCTAATGACTCTGAAATTATTTTTGAAACCTTTTCTAATTTATTTTTTAAAATTTTATTATCATATGTAGAAATTAATCCAAGATGTCTAGATTCTAAATTTAATAGTGGATTTTTTGGAATTACTCCAATAATAGATAATTTTGTTTTTTCTAATGCATCTCGACATAGAATTTCATGTTTTTTACTACCAATTTTATTTAAAATAATTCCAACAATTCTAGAATTTTTGTGAAATTTTTGAAATCCTAAAGCTGTAGCACCAATAGAACGAGCAGTTTTACTTGCATCTAGTACTAAAATTACAGGAGATTTAGTTATGGATGCTACATGATGAGTACTAGCATGATTAGAATTTCCCTCAAATCCATCATAATATCCCATTACACCCTCAATTATTGAAATATCTGAATTTGAATGAGATACAAAACTTTCTAAAACTTGTTTTTTACCCATTAACCATACATCAAGATTGTATGTTTCATTTTTTGAAATACTTGACAAGTAACTGGGATCAATATAATCAGGACCTACTTTGAACGGTTGTACTGAAAAACCTCTTTTTTGTAAAGCATAAATAATTGAACATGTGATCGATGTTTTACCAACCCCGCTAGTTGCTCCTGCTAAAACAATTCTTGGTATTTTCAATGTATGTGTAGAATTTTTTTTTTATTTAAATTGATACCTTTCAAAAATTACGAATGTTTTTACTGATAAAAATTAACTAGTACTTATGAGTAAAAATGGATTAACAATTGTTTATACAGGAAAAGGTAAGGGCAAAACTACTGCAGCTTTAGGAATTGCATTAAGAGCTACTGGGTATAAAAAGAAAATATGCATGATTCAATTCATTAAAGGTTCCTGGCATTACGGTGAAATGGAATCATCCAAACGATTGGAACCAGAATTCGAAATGGTTGCTATAGGTAAAGGATTTGTTGGAATAATAGATGATAAAAGTCCAAAAGAAGATCATCAAAAAATTGCAAAAGAAGCAATTAGAATAAGTAATGAAAAAATGCAATCAGGGAAATACGACATAGTAATTTTGGATGAAATAAATTATGCAGTAAATCTTAATTTAATTTCTCTTGATGATGTTTTAAATTTAATAAAATCTAAACCGGAAAATGTAGATCTAGTGTTAACAGGTAATTATGCTAAAGAGGAAGTAATTGAGGTTGCAGATCTAGTAACAGAAATGAAAGAAATTAAGCATCCATTTCAAAAGGGTATAAAAGCAAAAGAAGGAATTGACTTCTAACGAGCAACATTAATTTACAGATTGGAAATTTTTAGAAGAATTGTCCACTGAAATTCAAGAAATGCCAGAACAAGGTGAAATCATTCTAGCCACAGTTACTAAAGTGATGGATCATGGAGCATATGTCACATTAGACGAATATGATGATATTCAAGGATTTTTACATATTTCTGAAATTGCACCAGGCTGGATTAGATCAGTCAATCGATTTGTAAAAGACGGAGAAAAGAAAGTTTTACTTGTAAAAAAAGTAAAAGCAGGAGATATCGATTTATCATTAAAACAAGTTTCCAAAGATCAAAAAAAGCAGAAATTAAAAGAAGTTAAAAAATTTGAAAAAGGAAAAACATTGTTACAAAATGTACAAGACAAGGCAAAACTATCGGATGAAGAAATTGAAAAAATTGAAGATAAAATTTATACAAAATTTGATTCAGTTTATGATGCATTTATGGAAATTGCAAGAAATGGAATTATTACAATTAAAGAATTAAAATTAGCAAAAAAGACTACAACTGCAATTGAGGACATCTGTTCAAAAATAAAATTACCATCAGTAGAAATTAGAGGAATAATGGAGATTACAAATAATAAATCAGATGGAGTTGAAATAATTAAAAAAACATTGTTAGATGTAATAAAAAAAGATTCAACATTAGATATTACATATTTAGGTGCACCAAAATACAGAATATCAATTACATCTGAAGATTTTAAATCTGCTGAAAAAACATTAAAACCAATAATTCAAGAAATTCAAACTAATATAGAAAAGAAAAAAGGTGTTTTCAAATTTACAAGAGAAGATTCTAAGAAAACAAGAGAAAATTAAAATGAGATTTCAATTACGAAAATGCACAAAATGTAGTCACTACACATTAAAAAATAAATGTCCAAAATGTGGTGAAGATACAAAATCAGTACATCCAGCTAAATTTTCACCAGATGATAAATACATGAGATATAGATTAGCAGAAAGATATTCTTAAAAAATAACGCTATGGAGCAAAAGTTCCAGTTAATTTTGCTTCTTCAATAATATGACCTTGCATCAAACTTTCTAATTCTTGTTTAGAATAACCTTTTTTCAAATCTAATGTTGTATCAAGAGCATATCCTTTGAAAATGTAGGTATGTCTTCCATTAGGTGGTGCTGGTCCACCATATCCAATTTCATCAAAATCAGTTTTACCTTCTACAATTAAATTTTTTGAAGGATATTCAAAATAACGTAACCAATGAACCCAGACTTTTCCAACTGCAGCCACTGCATCAGGATCATCCATGATTAATCCAATACTTTTCGTACCATCTGGTATATTTTTAAAATCTAATTTTGGCTCTTTATTTTCAAATTTGTACCCAAATTTATTCGGAATTTCATCTCCATCATTAAAATCAGAACTAGTAATAGTGAATTCAGACATAGAATTCAATTAATTAATTTAAAAATAAAGTTTTCTAACTTTCAAGAATTATTTTATCATTATGAATTGATAAAATAGAACTACCAAATTTTTTGATTTTATTTTTAAGTGCTTTATCCATTGTACCGATTATACTTCGATTATTTTTTACATACTTGATTAGCTCTTCATCTGCATAATTTCCATTTATTTGAATAATTTTTAATTTTTTAATAAAATTTAATGTTTGAGTAATTTCTTGATTTTTTTCTGGAATTTGTTGCAATTTTATTAATTCATTTTTAACAACTTCGGGAACAATAAAAGAAATTGAGCCTATTTCCATATCTAAATTATCAATATTTTTGATTCGTCTAGTTGCTAAATGAATTAAAAAATTGGTGTCACAGATTACTTCAACCAACTATACCTGCACCAATCAATCTCCATCTTTCAGCAATTCTTCTACTAATTGCCACATGTCCATCTTTAAAGATGCAAGCAGGACGTCTAAGTTCAATTTCGACATTAGAGGATTTGACTTTTGTGACTTTACCTAAAACTGGAGCAGTTCCAATGTTTAATCTAAGTAATTCACCATTTTGGATAGGATTAACTTTGATATCTTCAGTAGTTCCAACAGCTGAATCAAATAAATTTACACTTAGTTTTAGTTTTGTAGAATTTTCAGGAAGTGTTCCAGGTTTTCCAATTACTGAACCAATAAATGAATCACTTCTAGTCATAGATGGATCTAATTTTGTACCAATTGCAACTAAACCTCCAGGTTTTACTGATTCAACAATTCCTGCAGCAGTTCCTAATGAGGTAATTTCTGTAAGAATTGGTTCATATGATTTCTTTTTTTCATTCATTAGACCGGGTTTAATTTCAATTTCATCACCAACATTAAAAATTCCTTGAGTTAAACTTCCACCAATTACACCACCTTTGATATCTTTCAATTTGATACCAGGTTTGTTGACATCAAAAGAACGTAAAACATGCATTACTGGATCAGCTTTTTCATCTCGTTCAGGTGTTTTAATGGTAGATTCTATTAAACCAATTAATGCATCAAGATTTAAACCAGATTGAGCAGAAATTGGAATGATTGGGGATTTTGCAGCATTAGTGTCCTTGACAAATTTTGTAATTTCTTTATAATTTGATAATACTTCATCATGAGAAAGTAAATCTACTTTATTTTGAAGTACAACTATTTGTTTAATTCCAAGAGTTTGAAGAGCTAAAAGATGTTCTTTTGTTTGTGGTTTTGGAACTTGTTCATTTGCTGCAACTAACAATAATGCTCCATCCATTAAGGCAGAACCTGAAAGCATATTTGCCATCAAACTTTCGTGTCCAGGGCTATCTACAAAACTTACAACTCGAGATAATTCACTTTCATCTCCACAATTATTACATTTTGGAGTTGTAGAATATCCTAATGGTTCTTCACATTTTTTACATTTGTAAAAGGCAGCATCAGAATAACCAACACGTATTGTAATTCCACGTTTTAATTCTTGACTATGTACACTTGTCCATGAACCTGTTAATGCTTGAATTAGACTAGTTTTTCCATGATCTACATGTCCTGAAGTTCCTATATTGACACATGGTTGATAACCGTATTTTTTGATGTACCAATCAGGAAGCGTTTCTCGCCAATGCATGAGTCAAAATATAGAATCGGTATATGTTAAGTTATTCTTTCTTATCTTCAGTTTCTGCAGCTGGTTCTTCTGCAGGTGCTTCAACTGGTAATTCACCATCAAATTTACAATTTATTTGATAAATTTCTTCAGAGATAATATTTCCACGAATTAATTTTCTTACTCGATCACCATGTTCTGCATCTTGTAATCCAACACCTTTTGAAAGTAAAACACGTTTTCTTGCAGAACCATGAACATCATCTCTCATAGGAACACCAGATTTATCGCTACCACCAGTTAGTTTTAATTTTCCACTAAGACCAACAACTGCTGCATCTGTTTCATTTCCTAATTCTAATCCCAATAATGGATTTGCATCACTATCTTTTAGTTCCTTAGATAGAGACTTTCCTTTGATATCTGATATTGTAAGCTTGAAGTTTGCCAAGTATTCGAAAAAAAAGTTGAAGTACTAATTAACCTTTGGACATTATTTTTAAATCAATAATTCCATAGATAGTCATGGGAGAGGAAATCACATGTCCGAGATGTGAAAATAAAATGGTCGACATGCAAGCATGTCATATGTTTTGTCCAAATTGTGGAGCCCATTTAGATTGTTCAGATAAAGGTAATTTTTGGTAATCACATACCAGGTCGATCTGGAATATAATCTGATGCCATGTTCATAGCGTGATCTTTCATAATCTCAAGATACGTATCATAATCTGCTTCAAAATTACAATGAGGACACTTTACACTAGTTACATCGTCATTCAAAATTGCAACTCGTTCACATTCAGGACATTTTGCATCCATGAGGTATATTCGTAATTAAGATATTTAATCATATTTATAAAAAAATAGTAAGCGGAATTAGTTTAGTCTGGTATGACGTCAGCTTCCCAAGCTGAAGGTCACGGGTTCAAATCCCGTATTCCGCATTAAATTTCTCTAATTGCCTGTTCTATTATTCCTCTGTCAGGTGCTTTTGGAAAATATTTCAAATATGACTTTAGATCTTCCTTAGCATCAGAATTTTTATTTAATTTTTCACGTAGATAAGCGCGATTTTTGTAAATTTTTGCAGATCTTTTTGGATTAATTTCAATTGCTTTACTGTAAAAATTTTCTGCTTTTTCAAATTCATTTGTTTTTAAATAAAAATTTCCTAATCCATTAAATGTTAAATATGATCTAGAATTAATTTTGAAGCTTTGTTCATAAAATGAAACACAGTCAGGTGATTTTTGTTGATTTAACATTGTTGCATACAAATGAAGTGCAGTTGAATTATTTGGATCAAGTTCTATAGATTGTTTTAAAGATGAAAGTGCTTCAGAATAATTTTGTAAAATATTTTGTTTTTCAGAATCAAAACATAAACGATTAGATTTATTCTTAGAATCATTTTCTAATGTAATTTTTGATAAAATATCAGGAGGTGAAATAATTATCATTAGTTTTCCTTCTTCTGACCACTCTCTATCAAAAATTTCTTGAGGTATTGCACCTTCTTGTTGTTCTCCTTCTTGGTTACCTTTTTGAATATAATGTAAAATTGTTTTTTCATCTTCATTATAACCAGTAATTACTGAAGCGTGTTGTGTAATTTCAGGAATTCCAGGAAGAATTACAATTGGAGGTATTCCTGAATCAATAATTTTTTTTAATTCATTTAAGGATGAATGAACAATTTTGCAAGATAGCCCATGTCTTTCTGCAAGTTCGATCCCTTCAATAATTATACTTCCATTAAAGTCAGAATATTTCTTTGCAGAATCTATAGCCTCAGCCATAGGTAATTCAACATTCCAATATCTAGATACAACATTAATCGGTAAAGGAAGACAAATATTTTCATCTTCAACTAAAGGTAAAAGTAATTGATGATCCTCTTCTTCCATAAAAATAATAATTTTTGAGAGTTATTAAATCAATCAAAGTGAACAAAAATTTTCAATTAAATTATTACCATCAATACTCATTTCAGGGTGAAATTGAGTTCCAAAAATTGATTTTTCCTTATGTTTAATAATTTCATATTTACAATTTTTTGATTTACCAGTTGCTATCAACATAGGCGGTAATTTAGAAATTTCAAAAGAATGACTTTCAAAAACTGTGATTGATTTTTTTGAAGTTAAATTATTTTCTAAAACTTCAATAATTTCATCACCTTTTTGAATAGAAGTTGATTTTCTAATAGTACCTCCTAAAGTAAGAGCTAATATTTCAGCTCCGTAACAAATACCAAGTAATTTTTTATTATTATCAATTGAAAATTTTATAATTTTTGAATTTATTTCATTAATTTTTTTTTCATTTTTTCTTCTTCCAGATAAGATTATTGATTCGTATTTTTTTAATGAGTTTAATTCTAAAGTATTAGGAGTATATTTTTCAAAAGAAAATTTTTTTTGGGTTAAAAAATCTGTTAGTTGTTTTGTGTAGATAGAACCATTATCAACAACTAGAAGCAATTAGTTGCCAACCTCAATTGATACATAATGTATCTCAGGTAATCCATCTTTCACATAAACAGTTCCAATATTCAAAATTGCATTTTCTTCCCACATGAATACTCTATCGCTTCGTGGTTTTACAAAGTCATCTATGAATTTGGATAAGAATTCCTCTGTATCAACACGATCATCTTCAGTAAAGAAGAACAATTCACCTTCATTGAATGACAATGGAATTTGAATTGATGTTGGTTCAGCAATCACAATTTCGTTGTTTTCAAATACAGATTTTATAATATCAATTCTATCTGATTTTAGTAATTCAACATAATCGTCATCTGCTGTTGTTGTAGTTGATGCTACACCTGATACCTTTTTCAAATATTGTTCAAATGCCTCTTCTTGAGTATCACCAAGTCCTACAAAGTATTCTCCATTAAATGCTGCACCAACAGCTGCAATTGTACCTAATTGTGCAACTACACCACCAGCACCAGCTGTATAAACAGGAATAAAGTAAACATCATGATCACCTACGCGATACAAAATATTATCACCAATTCTTGGATTCCTCAATAATGTCTTTAGTTGAGCAAATTCAGGATCTCTGTCAAGAGCTTCTCTTACTGCAGTAGGTCCAATTAATTTAGTTTCAGAATCCAATGGTATTTCATAAAATTGTAAATTACCTAAATTGTCAAGATCATTTTCAACTACCATATATCCTGCAAGATTTCTTCCTTGTGAGCCTTTCAATTCCAATGAAAGTAATCCCAAAAATGATGTTTGTTCAAATCCAGGAGGTTTTGCTTCAACATAATATGTGTCAAGTCCTCGTGGAATTTCATAAAATTCATTTGCTTGGATAAATGTTTCAACATTAGTTACATGGTAAATATTATACATCTCTGTTTTCCAATTAAACAATTCAACTGGATATCTGATTTGTTCCTCTAACCAAGCTGGCATTGGTTTGAATTGTTCAGAGTATTGATCAGCAAACATATTTGAAAAGAAATCATCTCCAGTTTTCAATAATTGTATATCTCCGTTGTACGAATCAACAAGTGCATAACCTACTAAACGTAAATACGGATTACCAACAGACCAAGGAACATCACGTGTATCAAATCCAATAATTAATGGAATTAGCCAATAGGAATTTTTACCGTCAGTTACAGGTAATGAGTCCAATTCTTTTCCAAACAGATCATATAAGAAATATGGATACAATGTTTCCATTCTATCATGTACATCTTTGTATCTCATTATATGAACAGATTCTCCTGGGAATGAAAGCAAAAAGTTTGGTTCAAATATCCAACTTAGTGGTGGTGGAACATCTAGACCTCCGATTCCAGAATAAGATACACCGCCTAATTCTGCACTTGTATCGCCTCTTCCAGTTGGATAACCAGACCATGTTTGTTCAAACAAGCCACCTTCACCATAGTAAATTTCTCTTTGTTTGAAAAACTCACCACTATCAACGATCTGACCATCAGTTGCTTCTAGAGTCAAAAATCCTTCTGGAACGTGAGTATAAACAAGATGTTCATTGTACCATCTATTGTCAAGACTAACTGAAGTTGGTAAAATTGGTTTCATTGAAGCAGTCCAATACAAAGTATTGTTAAATCTAAGAATGTCATTATCTTCAAAATCCACATATGGAATTAATCCTATTTCAGGTTTTAATTTGGCAAATGCAGCTTCCCAGTCCCAAACTCGAATAACATCTAATACATCGCTATTTTGGTTAACATAATTTTTAATATTATTTGCAGAAACGGATGTTAGTTGAACGTCATGAATATTTTCTTGAACTTCATTTAATTCTCCTAGATATCTATTAACGCCAATTTGTTGAGCAGTGTACGGACCTAAAAATTCAATTTTTTTAGCATCGGCAATACTATTGTTAACTGCAACAGTACCGCCAACTATCAATCCAATTAAAAGAATTGTTGCAAATCTAATAATTACATCACGCTTAAACATATGAGTTAACACACGTGCTCGTATTCTATCAATAATTGAAAATGCAATTAAAGCTGCACCAATAGCAAGTGTTCCACCTATGACATATCTTGTATTATAGTCAATTTGATCAGTAAAGAAAAGATTTACTCCAACCCATAAAACTGCAATTCCAAAAATTCCTTCAATAGTAGAAACATAATTTAGATAACGTGGTTTTCCTTCTTTAGAGTCTTTCAAGTAACTTGTAACTACGTCAATAATTCTATGAATACCAACATACAAAACTAAACGTAATCCAATTGCAGCAAGAATAGGTGGAATCAATATAACTAATGCAGGAATCATTGGAACAACTTCTTCAGATGCATAATTTGGATTGGTTTCTGGAGTTACAAATGGTAAAGAGAATAATTTTGGTAAATTTTCAACACCCATACTATTTCCATCAATAAATGACATTGCTGCAAATCCAAACATAATATTTGCAAAGAATGCTCCAAATAGGAGAATCTTAGTAATTTGCCAAAGAATGAATTGCGGAGATGTTAATTTGTAATCTCTAAAACTTTCAACATCTGCTGAAACAGATTGTTGGGGACCTCGAGCAATAAATCCAATTGCAGTATTGATACCATACCAGAAAATTGAGGATCTGCCAGAAATATTTACACGAATAAGGGCAATTGCTGATAAAATTAAAGTTGAAAGAATAGTATAGTATAGTGGTTTTGTGAATTGTTCACCAAATTCAGTGAAATTCATTGATAAAACGACTGCTTGATTTCCAACCATCGCAAAGATTACAATTCCTATAATAGCAATTATGGCTAATCTGATGAATTTTCCAGTATCAGGTGGTGGAGTCTGCTTATCAGTAGAGGCGCTATACAAAATCACATTGAGTCGTGATTCACTAAATTAAAGCCTTACCAGCAAAATTAAGCAATTGTTGCTAATTTTTTACAAATTAGATAGGCTGCAGCATAAGTTGGGATAGTAATTTTTTCATTCAAAAATGGACCAAATTTTTTATTTTTTAATTTAAATTCTATTGGGCATGTTACAACGACTTCAACTGATTCATCATTAAGAAAACATGCATCACTGTATGGATCAAATTTTATGATATCGGTACAAAGAAGTTTAGTTAAACCACTTTTACTATTAATGGAACCAGGCAATCTAAAAATTCTATGAATATCCATTGTGACATTAGGATCAATTTTTACACCAATTTGTTCAGAAACACCATCAAGTGTTTTTTGGAATGAGGAGTAACCATTATCAAGTAATTCTGAAATAATTTTTGAACGTTTTGATTTAGAACCAAAAACTTGTTTTGAAAATCTTCCACTCCATCCTTTTTGATTAAAATCAGGAAATAATGATCGATTTGGTTTAAATTTTTTCATTCCAAATGTTTCAGGAATTGCTCCACGGAACATAATATAATCAACAAGTTCAGATCTTTCTTTTGAACCTAGTTTTTGAAATTGTGAATTAAAAACATAGACATGAAATCCCTCATTACCTGAAAAATAAATTTGAATATTTTCTTTTTCAATTCCTAAATCATTATTTAAAACTTCTATTAATTTTTGAACTTCAACTTTTGATGCATCCATACAGATTTTACATGGTAAAGATTTTTTTTCTAATTTAGTTGAATTACATTTTAAACATTGATTACTATTTTTCTCAATTTCATTACACTCATTGCAAATAGATACATTATGGTTTGGTCTACAGGGTAAATTAAGATCTTTTGCATCAATATCAAAAATCAAATCAGCTTCTTTCCAATCTTTTTCATTCATAGGAGAATTTGGAAACGCATAGTATGCATTTGAGCAGTAAACATCAGATGGAGTATTTTGCATAAATAGTAAATGTAATTCTTTTTTATCTTTTAATGAAATGTGTCTATTAAAAAAATTAGAATTAAATTTTTGGTATCCGAATTCTCTTTCAGATGTACGTTCTGGAACAGGTATTAGTTCTAAATGATTAAAATAATATTTTTTGAATGAATCCTCTAAAAATTTAATATCAAGTTCATTCATTATTTTCTCTTTTTTCCAAATTGTGAAGGATTAACGATATTGTCACATTCTTTTGTGATAAAGCATAGATCCTGTGTTTTTAATTTCTCACATGAAGGACAGGCATATGTTGTTGCACTTCCAGAAGTTCCAGCAAGATGATTAAGTTGGTAAAGTGTAACTCTAGGATTGTAATCAGGTGCATTTTTGAATAGTGGTGCAATTTGTTGAACTGTTTGTCCTCTTGATAAAAGAAAAGTTGCAAGCATAAATCTACCAGAATGTGGAAGATTTTCACCTTTTTCAAGAACGTCAATTGCATGTTTGATGCATGGAGGATATTCTCCAGTAGTAATTGTATAAGTTGGTGTGAGTTTTTTAGAAATTGAAATTAATTCGTCAACGATTTTTTCTAGTCCAGGAATCATAGATGGTTTAGGTGCATTAGTAATTTTAGAACTAATATAATTTCCTAATTCCTTTCGAATTAATCTAACAGTTTTATCAGGAGTAAGAAATACTTTTCCATTTTCAACATGTCTGTTAATTAATTTCCATTCACGCTCATGAAAAGTAACTGAGTGTTTCAAGTAATCAGATACAGGTATTACAAAAAAATCATTTTCTTTTACAATTTCAATATTAAATAAATCGTAAATAATTCTAGTTGCTAAATCAATTTTAGATTTATTAGATGCATTTCCTAAATCTTTTTCTAAATAATTTTCTGCTCTTCTAGCTTCAGCCAAAGCAAATCTTTTGACAAGTGTAGACATTCCAGTTAATTTGATCAAAACTATTGCTAAAAGAAAAGAAAATACTTCTCTTTCAAGAACATAGTCTTTTGATGCCTGACCATCAATTAAATCGGATTTATAGACTTCACCTGCTGCTGCAACTTTAATTCTATGAAGTGCTTTTTCAACTGATAATTTTAAAACTGGATCACTGCCAAATTGAGTTAAAGAAAAACCCTTATCTTTCAAATATTCACCCGCATCTGCTAGAAATGGATATTTTGCTTTTTCATCTTGTCCAAGAACTAGCATAATAGTCAACTGAATAATTTACATAAAAATCTGATTCTCAAGATTTGAACGGTGGTTTAAATTATGTTTTAAGAAATTAACTAAGTATGCAAGTAGGTTGTCATGTCTCAATATCTGGTTCAATTGATAAATCAGTGGATAATGCTGTTGAAAGAGAATGTTCTGCATTTCAGATTTTTACAAGAAATCCAAGGGGATGGCATGCAAAAGAACTCACAAAAGAGGATATTGACTTATTCAAATCAAAATTAAAAGCAAGTAAAATTGATAGATTTGCCACATGTGCACATATGCCATATTTACCAAATTTAGCTACACCAAAAAGTGACGGGTTTGAAAAATCGGTTAAAACATTAATCAATGAAGTTGAAAGATGTGCACAATTAGGAATACCATATTTAGTTACACATCTTGGAAGTCATTTAGGCACTGGAGAAGAAGCTGGAATTAAAAAATTAGTTGAAGGTTTAACGAAAGCTGGTGAAACAAAAAATGATGTAATGATTTTACTAGAGAATACTGCAGGACAAAAAAATTCTGTTGGATCCGACTTCCAACAACTTGGGGAAATTTTCAAACAATTAAAGCCAAAGAAAAAATTTGGTGTTTGTCTTGATACATGTCATGCATTTGTTGCAGGATATGATTTACGAACAGAGACAAAAGTAAAAGAAACTTTTAAAGAATTTGACAAACATGTTGGAATAGAAAATTTAAAGATTCTTCATTTAAATGATGCAAGAGGTGAGATTGGATGCAATCTTGATAGGCATTATCATTTAGGGTTAGGTGGAATAGGAAAAGAAGGTATAACATCAGTTGTAAAATTTGCAAATAAGAAAAAAATCCCAATAATTTTAGAAACTCCAATTGATGATGACAGAGATGATTTTGAAAATGTGAAAATTGCAAAAGGATGTGCATAGAAATGTATACGATTGTCGAGGTAAATGAATAATGAATTATGAAGAAGTCATGAAATTAGCACTTGAGAGAGGATTTTATTTTCCAAGTTGTGAAGTTTATTCAGATGCAAATGCTGGGTTTTGGGAATATGGCCCTTCAGGTGTTGGTCTAAAAAATAAATTTCTAGAATTATGGAGAAGAGAATTAATCAGAAGAGATGGAATGATGGAGATTGATGGTTCTCAAATTATGTCTAAATCAGTTTTTGAGGCATCTGGTCATCTAGGTAATTTTGCAGATCCAATAATAAAATGTACAAAATGTAATTCAACATTTAGGGCAGACAGAACAATTGCGGAAATAGCAAATATTGAGATTCCTGAAAGTGCAGATTTAATTGAATTTGATAATGCAATTAAAGAAAATAAAATTCAATGTCCAAAATGTAAAGGTGATTTTAGTTCAACAAAAAAATTCAATATGATGTTTAAAGTTGGAATTGGACCACAAGAAGAAGAAGCATATCTGAGACCTGAAACATGTCAATCAATATTTGTTGATTTTCCTAGACTTTTTAAAACTATGAGAGGAAAACTTCCATTAGGAATTGCTCAAGTAGGGAAAAGTTTTAGAAATGAAATCGCACCTAGACAAAGCTTACTTCGTCTAAGAGAATTTTATCAAGCAGAAATTGAAGTATTTTGTAATCCAGGAAGGTTAGATGATGTTGAAAAATTTGCTGAAATAGAAAAGACTGTGATTAGAGTTCAAACTGATGGTGAACCAATTTCTATGACTTGTAAAGAGGCATTAGATTCAGGTACGGTTCCAAATAGGTTTGTGGCATATTATTTAGGAATTTTAACAGAATTCTATGAAAAAACAGGAATCGATGTTTCAAAAAGTCGATTTAGAAAATTAGGTGATAAGGAAAAAGCTTTCTATGCAGAAGTTGCATTTGATTTTGAGGTTGAAACAACAATAGGTTGGCTTGAACTTGTGGCATGTAATTATAGATCAGATTATGATTTATCTAGTCACGCAAAAATGAGTAAAGAAAAATTTGAAGTTATGGATAATGATGAAAAAGTTTTACCACATGTTTTTGAAATTTCTATGGGAATAGACAGAAGTCTATATACAATCTTAGAACATTCTTTAAAAAATGATGAAGAACATGAACGAATGGTTCTATCATTAAAACCATATTTATCTCCAGTTCATGTTGGAATTTTATCATTAGTAAAAAAGGATGGATTAAAAGAAAAAACTGATGAGATTTTTCTCAATATTAAAAGAAAATATGACGCATTTTTAGATCATTCTGGGGCAATTGGTAGAAGATATAGAAGATTGGATGAGATTGGTGCTCCATTTGCAATTACAGTTGATCATCAAACATTAGAAGATAATACAGTAACAATTAGAAAAAGAGATTCAATGGAACAAAGTAGAGTAGAAATTTCTAAAATTGATTCTATTTTATTTGACTCTGTAGGATTTCCTTAACTTAGTAAAATTATTTAGTAAAAAATTTTTTGAATTATAAATAAAAATAGTAACAATCGTCTAACACAACTGTCTACTCAAAGGAAGAAGTAGAAGAGGTTTGTGACGAAAGTCCTGTTGAAGATGGTACAGATGGGAATTTATCTCCTATCTGTTGCTCAGCTACTGCGGATGCTTCTTGAAGAATCTTATCAGTCTCTTCGTTTGAAACATCGGACTCCATATTGAATGAGTCTCCTGCAAGTGAATCCATCATAAGTCCATTAAGTGTCTGGGTCATACTATTCAATTCTGAATCAGCTTCTGGCATGAATCTTCCGAGCGATGACTTCAATCCCTTCATTGTAGACATAGCTGGTCCAATTGCTACCATAGCATCACCAAGATCATGAATAGTTGTCAGTCTTAGTTGAACTTGTTCTAAAGACATTCTTGCGTTGCCGAGCATCTTTGTAACTTTACGAATTTCAGCTAATTCGTTAGACAAAACTCTACTTGTGCTAGTATCATGTTGCTGCATTGCAGTCACGACTCGTTGAAAGAGTTGCGCATCTCTTTCTTGCAATTTTCCTAACATTGAGTCCATTTTTGATATTTGGACTTGTAGTTTGTTAACTGCTGTTTGAATACGTGGTTTTAATGCACCTTGAGGCTTTACTGCATCGCGTAGTTTGCCAGTTACACTTTGGGTCTCTTGTCGAGCCCATGTACTGTCGAAGTTTGGCATGATAATGAATTTAGAAATTTAGTCTTAATCAAC